>JBBRJL010000309.1:0-4294 GCA_038219375.1 Chitinophagales bacterium
TGCGTATAAGACGATTTATTAAGCTTGTATCTCTTAGATTTTTCAAAATTCTTATTGGCATTATCCATTTCGCCAGAGTTGTATAACTGCATACCATATTTTAGGGCTACATTTTGATAGGTTGTTTTCAGTCTATCCGTAAGCGATGGTAGTCCTTCTATGATTTGAATGGCAGATGCAAAATCCCCAGTATTTTCTAGGATTTCGGTGATGATATCTTGTGCTTGTTTATGGTAGGGCGAGTCTTTATCTAATTTTACGAGCGTATTGATCGCTTCCCTTTCGAAACCAGCTTCGGCAGATAATTTGCCATAATTGAAAGTGGCTTCTTCTTTCATACTTTGCTCATAGTCCATAAGACTTACCTTCCTAAATGCTGCACGTGCAGACACAAGATCACCTGTGCGATAATAACAATCAGCCAAATAATAATTGACCAATTGCCCCAATTTAGAATCCAAAAGATTTAATTCTCTAAAATTTTTGATTGCAGAGTCGTACTTTTCCAATTGATATTGTGCAAAACCTAATTGGTAAAACTCTTCAATGGTAAGTTTATCCGTATTGGCTTCATAATATTCGAGATGTGGCAAGGCTTTTTCGTATTCTTTGCGTTTAAAATATGATTGACCAAGCAGCAACCTGATTTCTTTTCTATTTCTCAGTTCAGAGTCACGCAAAGATTGTTCAGCATATGAAATGACTTTTTCAGGCTGATTTTGTGCAAAGTAGATCTGTGTAATATAATAAGGTACAAATGACTTATAAACATCTGATCCATTTACTTTCTGAAAGCTTTGGACTGCATCTGCATAATTTCCTTTGAAATAATCGCAAAGACCAAAATAATAATTTGACGCGTAGTAATAAATATTCTTTATTTCTTTCGTACGTGCAAATTCTGTTTTTGCTTCTGCAAATTCTTTATTAACAAAGTGTGCATACCCTTTTTTGAAGCTAGCTTCTGACATGTCATATTCAGGAAGATTGTCAAGATCAATTTTGGCGTACATCTCGGTAGACTTTTTGTACCATTTTTGATTATAATAATAGCTACCAAGCTCGAGAATGGCAGGTGTGGTAATCGGATCAGGATATTTTAGACTAATAAAAGACAATAACTCATTCTCTCCGCTACTAAGATCGAGTCGCAGTCCTGAGATTACAGCTAAGACTGATGCATCGTTTATTAAGTTGTCAAATTGATCTTGAGTGGGAGGTATAGCCTGCCGAATATGCTCATTAGTTATAAATCTAGTAGGGCCGTAAAGCTGTGCCTCAAAAAAGAATTGCCCTAACTTGTACTTTTCCAATCGATCTATATCTACAGCATTTTCCTGTGCATGATTATTGGAAATCAAAAACCCTAAAAAGTAAATTAATAATAATGCTCTCATTTGTATCTTGTTTGCCTGAAAAGTATTCAATCGTAAGTGGGGATTGAAATAAAACGCAAAATTACAAAAAAATATTTGCAAGTTGTATATAATGAAGCAAATACAGATAGAAGAATTATTGAATACAAAAGCCTATACTTTGTTTTTAGTGATTCATACAGACATAATACTTTATAAAAGTGAGCGCATTTTAGTATAGAAATGTGGCATATTTTTTTATTTCCAACTTTAAAAAGTAATAAAGCTTTATATTTGCGCCCAATATGATAGACAGAATAAATAAATTTATTTCCGGAGAAACCACACTTGATGAAATAAGTGTATCTGAACTTGAGGCTTTGATAGCTGATTTTCCCTTTGCAGATACTTTCAAGGTGCTTTTAGCCAAAAAGATGAATAGTGGTCTAAGTCACTCCTTAGCATTGCAGAGTAATGATAATGTTCAGGCTACGCTTCAAAATCTAGGAGAAATGGCCCCCAAAGGTGAAGACTCGTATCAATTTACAGAAAATGCACATCAAGAGGAAGAATCAGATGAATGGACCGAAATTGATGCAAATGAATACCAAGAAACTATGGTTGAAAACATAGTAGAAGATGCCGATAGTTTTACACAACTCGATCTAAAGGAAAATCAAATGCTTGCCCCATCAGAAATCGTTAAAGAAGTAGATGACAAAATAATTAGTGATAATTTGATAAAATCTACCGATGATACCATTCAAATATTGGTAGAAAGTGACAATTCTGAAGATGAATCTTTTAATATTGATGACGAAAAACCAAAGAAAAAACATAAAAAAACAAAAAAGAACAAAGCAGATAAGTTTGGTTTGAAAGAATATAGCGGCATTTCTGATTTTTCAAAATGGCTTTTGGCGTTTAAGGAAGAAGATGTAGAGAAAAAGATTAAAAAGGAAGAAAAAGCAGCACGTAAAAGAGTAATTGAAGAAAACGCGCGTAAATCTGTTACCAAATCAGCGGTAATCATCTCTGAATCACTAGCAGTAATACTAGCTTCTCAAGGACATTTGGATGATGCGAAAAAAATGTATGAACAACTTATGCATAAATATCCAGAAAAAAGTAGTTACTTTGCGGGCAAAATTAATAATCTTATAAAAATTTAATATATGACCACAGCATTAACCATATTGATAGCGATAAATTGTGTGCTATTAATGGCCGTTGTACTAATCCAGAATTCTAAAGGTGGTGGTATTGATTCATCATTTGGTGGTGGCGCTGCCAATCAGATGTTTGGTGCGTCAAAATCAACAGACTTTGTAGAAAAAGTAACTTGGGGACTTGCAGCAGCATTATTTATATTGTGTATAGTTACAGCAGTATTAGTAAATTCTAGCACTGGTGGATCACTTATACAGCCTGCACAGTAATATTTGAGATAACATTTTTGTCAAAAATATAAGGCTTACCATTCTAGACGATGGATAGGCCTTTTTTTTATTTTGTTTCGAATAACCAAAATATAGTATTACATATCATGATACAACTTTTCTGAATGCTCCGCCCAATGTCGGATGTTCTTAGCAAATTTTGTAAAAGATTCGTAAACGCGTTTTGAAAATTCATCATTAACAACCATCTCATCCAAGACTTCGTTGGTATATTTTTTTAATTGCTTCAAAATTTCAGGCGAAAACTTGCGAATTTCAACAGTTTTTTCTGCCATTATTTTTTCGAGGTATTCATTGTTTTTTGCTTCAAATTCAGAGATTACCCAAAGATTCATTCTTGCACTCGCAGCCTCGAGAATAGCTTTCAAATGAGCTGGCAATTCATTCCACTCTTTCAGATTGAAGAAGTTTTCTAATACAGATCCTGGTTCGTGCCATCCCGGAGAATAATAATATTTTGCAATTTTGTGAAATCCCATGACATAATCATGGTAAGGCCCTATCCATTCTGTCGCATCAATGACACCTCGTTCAAGATTGGTATATATTTCATTCCCTGAAGAAAGCACTGCTGTGCCACCTGCTTTGGCGAGCACTTTCCCCCCTAAGCCAGGTATCCTCATTTTCAGACCTTTAAAATCATCTATGGTATTAATCTCTTTGTTAAACCAACCGGCCATTTGCATAGTAGTATTGCCCGCAGGGTAGGCTATAAGCCCAAATTTTGCATATAATTCATGCCATAGCTCTAGTCCACCACCACAATATAACCATGCATTCATTTGCTGCGCATTCATACCGAATGGTACCGTTGTAAAAAACTGCGTTGCAGCAGATTTCCCAGCCCAATAGTAAGAAGCTCCATTGCCCATTTCTGCAGCACCACTACTGACAGCATCAAATGATTCGAGACCGGGTATCAACTCCCCACTACCATATACTTTGATTGTCATCTGACCCACCGACATCTCATGTACCCAATCGGCAAATAGCTGACAAGCTTCGCCTAAAACAGGGAAATTTGGCGGCCAAGTTGTCACCATTTTCCATTGATATTTTTTGCTGATAACTGTGGCACCTATCTCTGAGACTTTATTGTCTGAACAAGATGTAAGTAGCGCACCCGTACCTAAAACGGCGATGGTTGATGATTTAATAAACGTTTTTCTATCCATTAAAATGGTTTTACAAAATTGAATACAAATCTACAATATTTTATGGCTTGGGGATTATTTTTTTAAGCTCTAATCATTGTTTGACAAGCAAGCTATAAATTTAATTTGATTTTATTAGATTTGCACTTGTTTTTACAATTAACAAATCAAAATCAAGCGCCATGGCTAAGAAGCTCCATATTTTTGACGAACCATCTGCCTTGACAAGTGTGGCAGCATTTCATGATATATTTAATCTTCCTGTCCTTCCTACACCAGTCATTCCTGATGAAAAACGATGCAACCTTAGGGTCGCGCTACTCCA
>JBBRJL010000310.1:0-4290 GCA_038219375.1 Chitinophagales bacterium
AATGGCGAAGTGCCAGAGAGTTTTGAAGCACTTGAGCTATTGCCGGGAGTAGGCCATAAAACAGCTTCTGTGGTAATGTCACAAGGATTTGGCGTGCCAGCTTTTCCTGTAGATACACACATACATAGGTTGGCATACAGGTGGTGTTTAAGTACGGGTAAAAATGTGGAGAAAACAGAAAATGATCTCAAAAAAGTATTTCCAAGAGATATTTGGAATAAACTTCATCTACAAATTATTTTTTTTGGTCGGGAATATTGCCCAGCTAGAGGTCATCTTATCGAGTCTTGTCCGATTTGTTCGGTCATGGGTCGTAAAAATAAAAAAGCGCCGAAAAAATAGATTCTCCGGCGCTTTTTGGCATTTAGGATAATTCCTATTATTTCTGGATAACAATTTGTTTTGTTACAACACCATCTTTACCTCTTATTCTTAATATATAAGTTGCAGCGGGAAGGTTAGTAGCATCTATTTGAGTCGTAGATGTGTTATTATTGTCATTTTTGATAATCAAGTTATCAATGCTTCTACCATAAATATCAATCAAGTCAACTTTGAATGTTTCATTGGAATCTTTGATATTTATATTAAACATACCGCTATTTGGATTTGGAGTAACTGTAACCTTGGTATCCAATTCCGTATCTGCAGCAGATGAAATTATAATAGTTAGGGTTTGTGATGCTGTATCGCTATTACAAGTATTTTTAGTGATGAGCGAAACTTCATAAACACCACCATTATTATAAGTATGGGTAGGGTTAGAATCTGCACTAGTATTTCCATCACCGAATGACCAAAAAAGAGTATCAGCATTCGTTCCCGTAAATTCAAAATCTACTTTACCATCAATCAATGTTTGGTCAAATTCAGCATTTGTAAGTGGTAATACATTGACCATCAAAGCAAAAGTATCTTCACCTAGATCATTTCTGGCAATTAAAGTTACTTCATAAATACCTACTTCTGCAAAAGTAGTACTAGGAGACATCTCTGTTGAAGTTAATGGACTTCCACCTTCAAATGTCCATTCAAATGTATTTGCGTTTAAGGACAAATTTTCAAATAATAATGATGAATTTACACAACTTGACTGACCTGAAATGGTAGCAAAAGATGATTCAGCATACACATTTACATCTAAGGTTTTTATTAGTTCATTAGATTCGCCACATTCATTACTGTTGATTTGAATGATTAGGTATTGACCATTTGCAGGTACTGTAAAGGTAACTGGACTTCCTGAAAGAGTTAAATCTAGTCCTTGACCCGTAATCTCCCAATTTGTAGAAGTTGCACCTTGACCATTATTTGAAAGAGTTACTAAATTACCGTCTTTGATTGGTTGGAAACCTGTAGTTGGTACGGTGATAATGGTAATAAAGTCATTTATAGTTGTGGCTCCTTCGCCTGTTGGGTTTGTTACTATAAGGCTAACATCGTATGTACCTGGTGTCGTATAATTTATAATAGGATTTTGTTGTGTAGATGTAGACGGTGTTCCGCCTTCAAATGTCCAAGTCCAAGCAATAACTGATGGTGATGATTGGCTAGTAAACGAAATATCTGAACCACTACATACAGTTGTCAAGTTTGAACTAAAACCTGCTACAGGCAATAATTGGACCAATACATTTTGGGTAGAAGTGACTGTCCCACATTGGTTTTCTGCTGTCAAGACTACTGTGTACACACCTTCGGCAACGTAAGTATGTTCAGGATTTTGTGTTGTACTTGTTTGTCCATCACCGAAATTCCACGTTATATTATTTCCATTGACTATCGACCCGGTAAACGCTACCGTCAATCCATCACCTAGGTGGGTAAATGAAACTTGTGGTTGCGAATTGGCAGTGACAAAATTTTGAATGGTTGATGTATCTGAACCATTATTGTTTGAAACAATCAATTGAACATCAAAAGTTCCTGCTGAATTGTAAAATACAGTTGGATTTGCAGCACTAGAAGTAGCTGGAGTCCCTCCCTCAAATACCCATGCAAAAGAAGTGGGACCAAAAGTCGAAGTACTTTGATATGTTACTGAGTCTGGAGTACATAAAGTATTTACAGAAGTTGGCAAAAATGATGCTGTTGGCGGTAATGCCATGATTATAGTCTGATTTGAAGACAATGTGTCACAATCGTTAATCGTTTGTAAGACTACATTATATACACCATTTGTTACATATGTATGTATTGGATTTTCTAAAGTACTTGTCTGACCATCACCAAAATTCCAGATGTAACTTGTTGCAAATTGCGAATTATTATAAAAAGTTGCAGTTGCATTTTGCACAGTATAATTAAATCCAGTCACGGGAAGTGGCGAAACTGTAATGTAGTTATTTCTAACTACCGTATTACTGCCTAGTGGGTTATTAGCTCGTAGTGTGACTCCAAATGTTCCGTGATCGACATATTGTACTACTGGATTCATTTCTGTGGAAGTATTAGGAATGCCACCAGGGAAGGTCCATAGGAATGAAATTGAATTGCTTGATGATTGATTGATATAGCTCACAGATAATGCTTGACATCCTGATACTACAGATGAAGTGAAATTTGCTATTGGTGGTGTTATAATTTCAATTATTTCTGATTTAGAATCTGTACCACAATCGCTTTCTATAGTTAGTGTTAAGGTGTAAAGGGCATCATCTTGATAAGTGTGAAATGGATTCTGAACATTACTTGTAGAACCGTCGCCAAATTCCCAAAAGAAATTATTAGCAATATCTCCCGTGTATATACAAGAAATATCGCGGCCTGTAATATTTACAATAAAGTCTACATTTGGCTGGTCTTGGACAGTTATTATGTTATTTATTGTAATAGAGTTGCTATTTCCAGAGCTATTGAACGCTGTTAATGTCGCTCCGTAAGTTCCTACTGAATTATAAGTAACTAATGGATTTGCAGCAGTAGATGTTGCAGGGGTACCTCCAGGAAAACTCCATGTCCTGGAATTCGAGTTTGTTGATTGGTTTGTATATTGAACTTGTCCAGGTAAACATGTATTGATCACATTAAATGAAAAATCTGCTACAGGGAAATTTCCTCCACCAGGGCAATCTTGAAGACAATTAGCACTATTATATTCATTTTGAATACTATTTATAGATGAAGCTGACCAAGTATTGGAATTGTTGACAGAGGGAGCCATGATAAATCCACTTCCTGCTGCATCATGGTTAGCACTAAAGTTGTGACCTATTTCGTGTGCCACCATTACACGCAAAAGATTACCATTATTAGTGAAATCTTGTAGTACATGATATTTAAAACTTGTACATAATACACCTACATAGGCAATTCCTACAGTCCCTCCATCCAAATTTCTATTTGTCCACAAGCCTGCTAAATTATGGTCTAAACTAAATCCATTGTTCAAAGCCCACGATCTGAAAGATGTCAAAAGTGTCCCGGCGTCTGTACTAGTTGACCATGGGTCACATGTAGCGCAAGAAGTGATCCACTGCTCATTCATTTGGAATTGGATTTCATCAGCAAATTCATTGTCATAATTTGTCTGCACATCATTCAACACACCAATGTTATGATTTTCAACCCCTGAGATGCTACCATATTTGACTCTCATAGACCAATCTGAAGCCGTGTTATAATTTAGTAGAAGGCATTCGCCAACTTGTCTTTGACTAACACTTTGTTCTGTATTTTTTTTGAGCCTATTTTTCTCCAATGTGTCTAATTCATAGCCGCATTTATATTCTTTTTGCTCAATGATGTCCTTTGTGTTGTACAATACAAATTCATCTCTCGACCTTACATCAAGCATGTGATAGACTGGTTCAATAAAATACAGCTCACCGCCAAACCTAAGATAACCGTAAATAAAGTTGTCATTAAATGTAAGAGAAACTTCACTGTTTGACATTCCATTTATAGTTCCTTTAGTTGGTATTGCTTTTGTACCGTAAGTAACTTTAATTCCATCAGCATCTGCATTTGTTACTTGATAATTATCCGCAATAATACCTGAGTTTTTTAGGTTAAGGTTCCATACTGCACCATTGTCCAATTGGATAGTAAAGTTATCAAGGTTTTGTGATCTCTGCATTCTGCTGAAAACATCTTTTGAGTCAAACTTAATAATTTGATAATCTTTAAATTTTGATTGTAAATCAGGATATTGTTTTTCTTGACCTGACAAATAAAATGTTGTAGTTAAGCAAAATAGTGATATAATTGTTTTCAAAAAGCATTGATTTACTTTTTTAAAATACATGAAATAGATTTTAAGAGATGATGAATAATGTTAAAACTAATATA
>JBBRJL010000311.1:0-4289 GCA_038219375.1 Chitinophagales bacterium
CGCTCGGTCGCCATTTGTTTTATGACCCGATTTTATCAGCAGATAGTACGATGTCGTGTTCTTCTTGTCACTTGCCATCATTGGGATTCACAGATGGTAAGTCTGTCAGTCGTGGCATAGATGGTATAGCAGGAAGGAGGAGCTCGATGAGCCTGATAAATGTAGGTTTTGTACAATCAGGATTGTTTTGGGATGGTCGGGCAAAAACCCTTGAAGAACAATCTTTACATCCTGTAGAAGATCCAATAGAACTGCATAATACCTGGCCAAAAGTGGTAGAAAAACTGAAAGTTCACCCTAGTTACCCACGAATGTTTAGAGAAGCATTCGGCATTACGAATAGAGATCAGATCACCAAAGAATTAGCGGCAAAAGCCATTGCACAATTCGAACGAACCATCATTTCAAAAGACTCTAAATTTGATAAAGTAGAACAAAATCTAGAGATATACACAGACCAAGAACTTTTGGGTCATGGTATTTATTTTGATTTAGATCCAGACCTTCCTAAAGGAGAGTGTGGCCATTGTCACAATACACCTTTAGCAACATCGGACGCATTCTTTAATAATGGCTTGACTGCAACTGAAACGTTAGATGGTTTCCCTGACGTAGGCCGTGGTGCTATCAGTGGCTCAAAAGCTGATAATGGAAAATTTAGAGCTCCTACCTTACGCAATATTATGTATACAGCTCCGTATATGCATGATGGAAGATTTAATACTTTTGATGATGTATTGGATCACTACCTATCAGGAGGCTTTGCATCACCAAATAGAGACGCTTTAATACGAGATATCAATAAAAGCAATCTTAAACCTGTCCATATAGCTGCTCTCAAAGCCTTTATTAATACTTTTGAAGATACGCTCTTCTTCAAAAATCCAGAGCTTCAGAACCCGTTTAATTGATGTAAGTGCAATAAACTTCTAGTATCTATACTTTTTGACAGTTACATTGTGAAAAGAAATTAAATTGCGAAAGCCATAACGGATGGATTTTAATTCATTGAAAATGTGTCAATTAAAATCAAAAATTTTTACAATCAGATTTACTTTAAGTATAAAATCTTAAGCCTTCCTATTTTAATAGTTTTTTGTCAGTTAAGTAAATTTTGGATAATATCTTACTAACAAATATGATTTTACCTGTAATTTAGCTGCCAAATTATTTTTATCACCGCTAAAATGAAATATATTTGCATCGAAATTTAGTTTTGTTTACGTTGGATAAACTTATTGAATTAAAAAGTAGTTTATACTTATACGAATCAAAAGCAAAATTTTGTTCGCAAAATCTTATTATTGTTACCTTTACACTAAGTAATTTAAAATCAAAATTATCATGGCAAAAAAAAGAATCGCTATCAATGGTTTCGGAAGAATCGGAAAGCTAGTTTTCAGACAGATTTACAACATGGAAGGAATCGATGTTGTAGCTATCAATGACCTCACAAGTCCAGAAGTATTGGCTCACCTTTTAAAATACGATACCGCTCAAGGCAGATTTACAGAAGATGTAAAAGCAGGAGCAGATAGTATTTTTGTAAATGGCGAAGAAATCAAAGTTTATGCTCAAAAAGATCCATCACAAATCCCTTGGGCAGCTCATGAAGTAGACGTAGTACTCGAGTGTACAGGATTTTTTACAGACAGGACAAAAGCTGAGGCGCACATCACGGCTGGAGCTAAAAAAGTAGTAATTTCAGCGCCAGCTACAGGTGATCTAAAGACAGTAGTATTTAATGTTAATCACGAAATCTTGGACGGTACGGAGACAGTCATCAGTTGTGCAAGTTGTACGACCAACTGCCTAGCGCCAATGGCTCAAGTCCTAGAAAATAAATATGGGATTGTAAGTGGTTTGATGACTACTATTCATGCTTATACGAATGATCAGAACACACAAGATTCACCTCACGCTAAGGGTGACTTGAGAAGAGCGAGAGCAGCAGCGCAAAACATAGTTCCTAACAGTACAGGAGCTGCAAAAGCAATTGGTTTAGTATTACCAAGTCTGAAAGGCAAGCTTGATGGTGGAGCACAACGTATACCTATTATTACTGGATCATTGACAGAATTATTTACTATCCTTGACAAAAAAGTAACGGTAGACGAAGTAAATGCAGCTATGAAAGCAGCCGCAAACGAAAGCTTCGGATACAATGAAGACGAAATAGTAAGCAGCGACATCATAGGTACCACGTATGGTAGTTTATTTGATGCTACTCAGACAAAAGTGGTTACAAATGGTGATGCACAGCTTGTAAAAACTGTAAGCTGGTATGACAATGAGATGAGTTATGTATCGCAATTGGTACGTACCTTAAATCATTTTGCAGGATTGATAAAATAACATAATGGATATCAAAGGGTGGTTGGTTTTTCTGATCACCCTTTTTTTTGTTCTTTAGATAATATTATGCCGATGCAGTTTCAAACTAGAGAATACCGTTAAACTTCTTCATAAATAATTAATAATCAAGGATATGCTTTCTTTTCAAGATACCAATTTCAAAGACAAAAAAGTAATAATGCGTGTGGACTTTAATGTACCACTCAATGCAGAATTTCAAGTTACGGACGATACAAGGATAGCTGGTGCGGAAGCCACCATCAAAAAAATCTTGACAGATGGCGGTAGTGTTGTATTAATGAGTCACTTAGGAAGACCCAAAGGAGGACCTGAAGAAAAATATTCTTTAAAACATATCCTTCCTACCCTAGCCGAGCATTTCAAGGGCGTTAAGATTCATTTTGCAGATGATTGTATCTCTGAAGATGCATTTGGTAAGTCGGCTGCTTTAAAACCTGGAGAATTGTTGTTGCTTGAAAACCTTAGATTCTATCCTGAAGAAGAAAAAGGAAATCAAGCATTCGCTGAAAAGTTAAGCAAACACGGAGACACTTATATCAACGATGCATTCGGTACAGCGCATAGAGAACATGCTTCTACGACCACGATTGCAAGTTTTTTTGATACTAATCACAAAGGATTTGGATACCTTATGGCGGCAGAAGTAGCCAATGGAACAAAACTTCTGCATGGATCTGAAAAACCAGTAACAGCGATAGTTGGTGGCGCTAAGGTTTCTGACAAGATACAATTACTTGAGAAATTGATCGACAGTATGGACAATATTCTTATAGGTGGTGGTATGGCGTACACTTTCCTATCAGCCTTGGGCGGTAAGATCGGTACTTCGCTATTTGAACCCGATTATGTAGAACTAGCGCTTAAGATCATGGATAAAGCCAAAGCAAGTAATACAGCGATCTACTTACCTACTGATAATATTGCAGCAGACAGATTTGCACCCGATGCAGATAGCAAAGAAGTCGACAGCTACCACATACCTGATGGTTGGATGGGACTCGACATCGGACCTAAGACAATAGTGGAGTTTTCTTCTATTATCAAAGCATCCAAAACTATATTATGGAATGGACCTATGGGCGTATTTGAGTTTGAAAAATTTGCCACAGGTACTTTCTCCATAGCTAAAGCGCTTGCAGAGGCCACAGATGCGGGAGCCTTCTCTCTTATCGGTGGTGGTGATAGTGCATCGGCTATAAATAAGTCAGGACTTGAAGATAGGGTAAGTTTTGTGTCTACAGGCGGAGGTGCCATGTTGGAATTCCTAGAAGGAAAAGAATTACCAGGAATCAAAGCAATGGAAGATTAACAAAGATTGTAGTTATTATAGAAAAGCCATATTCATTTTAGTAATGCATATGGCTTTTTAAATTTTATTTTCCAAGCTTCTCGTCATCTTTGAAAATGCAATTATTTTTTTGATAACCAACCGTTTTTATCCGTTATTAGCCCTTGTCGACCATCGGTCCATAAAAGGGTGTGTAGCTTAAGGTTTAAATACTAAAGGTCAATATTTTATTGTCAATTAATTACTAGAGTTTCGGAGATTTTAAATTATTGATAATAAGATAATTACAAATAATTAAATTTTATATACAAGTAGTTAATATGTTGTAAATCAAATACGTAATCATCGTTTACTGAATTGTAAATTTTTACCAGCCATTTTTTTATTAATATTGCATAAATATCAATAGTACATACAAAATAATCCAATAAACTTCATCTTTTTCATTTATTTTGGACTATTTTATAAATAAAATTGTATAACGCCAAGTCAACGTGAGACTGGCCTTTTCATTTTTAGTCAAAATTTCGTAAAATAGCGTTAAGAGCAGAAAACTGTATGAGCCCTAGCGAACGTTTAATTTAAGTGATAATGAACGAAGTACCTCACAAGTTCAGATTAATGA
>JBBRJL010000312.1:0-4276 GCA_038219375.1 Chitinophagales bacterium
AGTTAGTTTTGCATCGGAAAACGATGGAAGATGTACAGATGAAGTCACTTTTTGAAGAGCATCAAGGGAGATTTGATGACTTTTCGGTGAAATATGAAGATATTCTTTTGGATTATTCTAAGAATATTCTGACCGAAGAAACCTTACAATTGTTGATACAGCTGGCCAAAGAATGTAAAGTTGACGATGCAATAATTGCCATGTTTGAAGGTGAAAAAATTAATGTCACTGAAAATAGATCTGTACTTCACACCGCACTCAGAGATAAGTCTGGCAGAGATATATACGTAGATGGCAAGAATGTGAGGCCTGAAATAGAAAAAGTACTTGAAAAAATGAAGACTTTTACGGAAGAAGTGGTTTCAGGCGCGTGGAAAGGATACTCAGGCAAATCAATAACGGATGTAGTAAATATAGGCATAGGTGGCTCAGACCTAGGTCCTGTCATGGTGACGGAAGCATTAAAATCATACAAAAACCATCTGAATGTACATTTTGTATCGAATGTTGATGCAACGCATATCGCAGAAGTGACTAAAGGTCTTGATCTAAGTACCACTTTGTTTCTAGTAGCTTCCAAAACATTTACCACACAAGAGACTATGGCCAATGCTTACACTGCAAGAGCCATGTTTATGGACGTGGCCAAAGATGGGCAACATATCAAAAAGCATTTTGTCGCTTTGTCAACAAATAAAATAGAGGTAGAAAGATTTGGCATTGATACTGCCAATATGTTTGAATTTTGGGATTGGGTCGGAGGTCGATATTCTTTAACTTCTGCTATAGGTCTTTCTATATCATTGGCCATCGGATATGATAACTTTGATAGTCTATTGAGAGGTTTTCATTCGATGGATACACACTTTAGGACAACGCCTTTCGAAAAAAACCTACCTGTATTAATGGCAATAATTGGTATTTGGTATGTTAATTTTTGTGGCGCTGAGTCGGAAGCTATTTTACCATATGATCAGTATTTGCATCGGTTTGCAGCATATTTTCAGCAAGGGAATATGGAAAGTAATGGAAAATGTGTGGATAGAAGTGGAAATGATGTAAATTACCAAACAGGTCCAGTCATTTGGGGCGAACCTGGTACGAATGGTCAGCATGCTTTCTATCAGTTGATACACCAAGGTACGAGGATGATACCATGTGATTTTATCGCACCTGCAAATTGTCAAAATCCAATAGGGCATCACCACGTTTTGTTGCTTTCTAATTATTTTGCGCAGTCCAAAGCACTTATGCAAGGCAAATCAAAAGAAGAAGTAATCGAAGAATTTGAAAGAGCAGGCAAAAAGCATGAAGAATACAAACATTTGGTTCCATTCAAGGTATTTGAGGGAAACAAACCTAGTAACTCTATCCTTTTCAGAAAACTTGATCCGCTTACTTTGGGACGGTTGATCGCAATGTATGAGCACAAAATATTTGTTCAAGGTATTATTTGGAATATCTATAGTTTTGACCAATGGGGAGTAGAATTGGGCAAACAACTTGCTGGAAAGGTGCTGCCCGAACTCGAAAGTAGTGGGAATACAACATCTTTTGACAGCTCTACCAATGGATTAATAAATACTTGGAAGGCCTACTCATAATTGACGGAAATGACAATTGACTAAAAACTTTTGTTTCTTTTTGTCAACATTATTGGGTTAAGCGTATTTCTAATGAAAATAACAAAAGAACAAATGTTTCTGAATTATAGGAAATCAATCATTGCTGCGTTCATCGTTCTCGCCGGATTAAGTGGATATTATGTAACCAAGTTAAAGTTTAGCTTCCAATTTGAACAGTTCTTTCCCGTTGGTGACCCTGATTTAGAGTTTTACAACAATTTTAAAAAAGATTTTGAGGCGGATGATAATTTTTTGCTTATTGCTGTACAAAATAATCCTTCAGTATTTGACTCGGCTTTTCTTAACAAATTTCATGCATTCGGTCTAGAAGTTAGAGAACTGCCATTTATTGTCAAAACTCAATCACTTACCCAATTAAAATATCCTGTCAAAACGCCTTTTGGGATATCGGCCATTCCTTTCATCCATATAGAAGAACCTGACAAGTATGCATCGGATAGGAAGAATTTGCTTACGGATGAACGATTTGTGTACAATCTCATAGATAGCACTGGTACATCTTTAGTTATTGCTGCCAAAACGACTGAAAATATTGGACTAGATGATTCCAGAATTTTAATGGATGCCCTAGATTCATTGATTAGCGAATATAAATTTGAAGCTACACATACACTTGGAAGGGCTAATTTTCAGCGGGACTTGGTAGATTTTCAAAAAAGAGAAATGGTCCTTGCTTTTATATCATCTATCATTTTGGTTACCTTTTTTATGGTACTGATTTATAGGAAGCCAATAGGGATTGTAGTTTCATTGGGCAGTATAGCGCTTGGGTTATTGTTATTTATGGGTTTTTTGGGTTTTATTGGGGCAGAACTCAATGCCATTTCGGCGCTATTTCCAGTTGTGATGCTTATCGTAGGTTCTTCAGATGTCATACATATTTTTTCTAAATACGTGGACGAGTTGACCAAGGGTAAGGAAAAGCTACAGGCCATGAGGATCACAATTAAGGAAATAGGCACAGCTACATTTCTGACATCTGCAACAACAGCAATAGGATTCGGATCATTATTTTTTTCAAAATTGAAGACCATCCAAGATTTTGGATTATATGCAGCAATAGGTGTGATGGTAGCTTATGTGACCGTACTACTTTTTACCACTTCCGTTTTATCCCTTTTTGACAAAAATCAGATCATTAGTGAGACTAAACATTCTTCTAAGTGGACTAAATACTTGGATAAAATTTATATATCGAATATCACACTTCAAAGGAGAATATTTATAATTGCTATTGCATTCTGTTTGTTGTTTGCACTAGGCATATCAAAAATTACTACAAATTATAATATTGAAGATAATCTTCCAACAGGAGAGAGTATTACAAAAGATTTTAAGTTTTACGAAAAACACTATGCTGGTTTTAGACCACTCGAGTTTGCTATTTTTGTCAAAGATACACTGAAAGTTGATGATTATGTAGTAGTAAAAGAAATAGATAAATTAGAACAGAAAGTAAAATCCACTGGAGTTATTAAGTCTACAATATCCCTTGCTACTTTTTACAGAAGCATTAATAGAATGAATAATGCAAATATGGAAAGCGCATATCTCTTTCCGCAAACGGAGGAAGAATTTATGGTCTCAAAACGTATGTTGGATCGAATTTCAGGAGATGATGCTACAGTTTTGGTGAGTAAAGACAAAACCAAAACGAGAATATCAAGTAGAATTACAGATATTGGCGCAGAAAATATCAAAAAACTTGGTGGTGATCTCGATATTTGGATCAGTAATAATATTGATACGAATGTAATCACGGTCAAAAGAACTGGCACCGGACTGATTCTGGACAAAAACTCGGAATATGTCACAAATAGTCTTTTGAAAGGCTTGGGACTTTCCGTTATAATTATTTCGTTGATGATGGGTTTCATGTTTCGATCATTTAAGATGGTAATCATTGCTTTGATTCCTAATCTGTTGCCATTACTATTTGCAGCATCTATGTTAGGTTTTTTTAGCATAGAGCTCGAAGCTGGTGTTTCTATTATGTTTGCTATTGTTTTTGGTATTGCGGTAGATGATTCGATCCATTTTCTCGGAAGGTACAAATTATGTCTAAATGAAGGATTGAGTAAGGAAGTATCTATTAGAAAGACACTTCACGACACAGGCAAGGCAATAATTTTTACAACGATCATTCTGTTTTTTGGGTTTTTTAGCATGGTTTTTTCTGTCAATCCTCCTACTTTTACCGTGGGATTGTTGATATCAATAACTTTGGTAGGAGCACTGATTTGCGATATTTATTTATTGCCCGCATTATTACTGAGATTTACTAAATAGGGTCAGTTGAAATTCAGTTTTAACAAAAAAGTATAACCAATAATACGTATTGTATTTATAAAATAGTCCAAAATCAGGTAGTTTCCCATTTTTACCACGGATTTACATCCGTGGTTACTAATATTTCACCCCATTCGGGGTTTTACCTGAATAGTTACGATTATTAAGTATAAATATAAAAACAGTTAGAGGTAAGTACACGTAAAAATAAATATAACCTTCAAAT
Organism: Chitinophagales bacterium; assembly: GCA_038219375.1. Classification (GTDB taxonomy): domain Bacteria; phylum Bacteroidota; class Bacteroidia; order Chitinophagales; family Saprospiraceae; genus OLB9. Next base: position 4,162 of record JBBRJL010000312.1, read on the forward strand.
TAATTGCACCATTTTATAATTATTCTGAAAGTCAACTGCACTCAATCTACATCAACTTCTTCATCTTGAAGTATTCTTATACTTCTGTGGCTTGAAGCTTCGTATCATAAGCATA
>JBBRJL010000313.1:0-4271 GCA_038219375.1 Chitinophagales bacterium
TGAAACAGCCTTGACTTTTTGTTTCTTTTGTGTTAAGACAAAAGAAAAATACGCTAAACCATTATAGAAATGACCAAATACGTGATTTTGTGCCAAATTGAAAAATAATATGACACAAATCTACCACCGAAACTTGAGTTATTAACAAACTTTTTATTGAGGACAAGTTTCAACTTTGTGTTTCCGATGATTTGATGACAGAATATTATGTAGTTTTGGCATGACCAAAATTTGCCAAATTTCAAGATTTTATTTATAGAACAAAAATGTTACTTGCAGACATTGAAGCGAAGGCTACAAAATATTACCCCACAATTACACTTGACCTAATTTCTGACATTGACGATAATATGATTTTGGAACTTGCAGACGAATGCAGAGCAGATGTTATAATTACAGGTAATACTAGAGATTTTACTTTTCCAACATATAAACAAACTAAAATTTTGACGCCAAAAGAATATTGGGATGGCCACCAACCTGAATAGAAATCATAAATATTAAAAGGTTAAGGTACTACCATTACTTTCTTGATTATTACATCATCTCCAATGAAACACTTGACAAAAATAACTCCTTTTACATTGAATTGTTTGACGTCCACTTGTATTTCTTTGGTTATTCCACTTTCGAATGTCATAATTTTCTGATCATTTATATTTGTCAGTTCAATACGAGTTGGTAATGTCACTTTATCTCCAAAAACAATCTGAATAAATTCGTTTGCTGGATTGGGGCTTATCTTTACATCAAAGTCATATGTATTTTCTGTGCTTGATGATATATCTTGCACAAAACCAATAGCGTCTAATGCAGGTTTTATTTCAGGGTTTTTCATAAATTGTTTCCACAGAAGTTCTGTACGATGATTTTGAATCATGCACACTATTGGTCCCTGATCGATGGCTAGATAAGAATCTGCGTACCAATTGACCCTAGCATTAAAAGCGTCATAAAATCCATACTTACCAAATAGCTTTTCACCTTCAGTAAAATAAAAATATCTGAGCGCTGCCATGCTTTCTGTAGGTGTGTAAGGCATAGACGAAAGTGCTGCAGTAGGTGCAATAGTGCCATTATCCCTATTGCCTGGCTCATGAGCTAAATATCCAAAAGGATTGTCAGAGGCAGTAAGTCCCCAACATTCCGCAGAGTAACCTTTGTGATTTAGTGGATTTGCGATACACCATCCACGATTGATCAAGGTGTGATTTCTGTTGTTTGTGAAGTAATTGACATCTTTATTTTTTATACCTCGTGGATCGAAGCCCAAAAACGAGTAGTGAGAAAAAAACAATGGCCCACCATAAGCAGGGCCTACCAATAGTTTGTGGCCATACCAAGAATTTCCATTTTTATAATTTGAATTTGAAGTCCAACCACTATTCCAATAAGATGCGGGTACAGGATGGGTAGGGGAGGCGATTGCTAAGAGGTAAACTATCAAGGCTTCGTTATATCCACGAAGTGGGAAATTCATTTGCCAAGCAAAATTTGGCGACCAATGCCAGTATAGTACTCCTGAATTGTTTCTGCTGTAAAAATCCCATTCTACATCTTCATATAGCTTGGTGATAATTTCTCTTATGGCTTTTTCAGAAGGATTATCTGCATCAAAAAATTGTCTTGCACTTAACAAACCTTGCATGAGAAAGGCGGTTTCTACAAGATCTCCACCATTGTCAAATTGGCTGAATGCTATTGATTTTCCTGTTTTTCCATTCATCCAGTGTGCATAAACACCACGAAACCGTTCTGCAAATTGGAGGAAACTAATTATTTTAATGATCCTATTGACACCCTCCGTTCTAGTAATATACCCATTCTCAATACCTACTAAGATACTCATGATGCCAAATCCTGATCCGCCTGTTGTGACAATGTCTCCACTGCTATTTCTTTCTTTGGCCATGCCCGATGTCGGATGAGCGTCATCCCAAAAGTACCTGAATGTATATTTTTGCACCATATCCATCAGAGCAACATCATCCATCTCGAACTCATCAGTTTTTATGGTATCTGACTTTCCGATCGTTTGATTTAGACCATTAAGGGCTTCTACGTAGTAATAAAAAGTATTTAATTGATTTGATGGAGAAAAATCCATGTATTCATTCGTTGTTATCGTTTTGACGGCAGAATAATTGACACCATCATCTGACCTCATAATCCTGAAGTATTCTGCTCCCATGATTTCTTCTGTCTGCCACGACAATTCAGTATGTCGCTGGTAAGTATCACTTTTAGTGAAATTTATTTTTTGTCCGATAACGAATAACGGGGCAAAAGTAAGCAGTAGGGATATAAATCGATTTGTCATATTTACGTTTATACAATTAGGAAAGTGTCAGGTATTTAATTTTCCTTTGACGAAGATAGTTTTTATGAGAAAGCCACTAAAAGTTAAAGGTTTCTTAGATTCCCCCCTTAACCTTTAGTGGCTTTAATTTATTTAGAAACCAGGGTTTTGTTCTAGTGAACCTGCGCTCAAATCTATTTCTGTCTGAGGCAGTGGGAATAGCTCATGTTTATTGGTAATAAATGGTTTTCCAACTTTTGTCATCACTTCACTTTGTACGCCCCATCTTTGAAGGTCAAACCATCTGAGTTGCTCCATAGCTAGCTCAGATCTACGCTCCTTTCTGATAGCTGATCGCAACGCTGATTGATCAGTAATTGTCAGGTCTTTTAGTATAAATGTATTGGTACCACGTGCTCTTTTTCTTGTCAAATTGACGTATTCAAGTGCCTTACTATTTTGCCCCAATTCATTAGCTGCTTCAGCTCCAAGAAGGATGATATCCGCAAATCTTAATAATCTGATATTTCCTGGCCCATTATCCTGCAGACCTACGTGTGACGAAACCCAAGCCTTTTGATTAAATCTGGCATTTAGGATTTCTGGATTATTTTGAACTATGGTTAACCCATCGGGAAGGACTTCGCCTACATAAATGATGGTTGCTTGTCGTCTTGGGTCTCCAGCTTCATAATTTTGAATGAGATCATCGCTAGGTCTGTTAAATCCCCAACCGAGATTTGGTACACCTCTCACACCTTGAACCATATTATATGGTGTTGCTCCCGAACCCGCTATTGATGCTTGTAAAGCTACGGCTCCTATTTCAAACATACTCTCAGAACCGAATTCTCCTGCACGAGTGAAAATCTGATTGTAATTTGACATAAGTGTGTACTCTCCGCTTGTAATTATCTCTTCGCACAATGTTAATGCTTCAGCATACTTTTTTTGAATCATATACAACTTCGCTAGTATCCCTTTTGCAGCACCTTTGGTCGCACGACCTAAGTCAGTTGTTGGGTATTTTGACTTCTCAGGCAATGCTGTGATGGCATCTTTTAGGTCTTGCTCTATCAAAGCATAAACTTCAGCTCTTGCATTTCTTTTTTGAGTAAAAAACTGATCTTCCGTGAGTTGAGATGTCACGAGTGGGATGTCACCAAACCACTGAACGAGTCTTAGGTAATTGAATGCTCTAAGGAATTTTGCTTCACCTACCAACCTTTCTTTTAGGCTAGTAGTCATGTCTATGTCTGGAATTTTACTGATGGCTATGTTAGCTCTAGCAATCGTTTGGTAATGTCCTCTCCAGATCGTAGAAAATGTTTGATTGGTCGCATCAAAGAAAAAATCATCCACTTCTTTTAAGTATGGGCCATCATTTTCTGTACTTCCTTTGTCAGCGTCATCGCTGATAATGTCTGTGGCTCCCAAGTAAGGCAATCCGCAATATTCCCAAGACCTGAAATTAGAATATATAGCATTGGTTGCCAAAATGGCGTGTTCTTCATTTTCAAAAAAAGTTTCGGCTGTCAGCGTTCCCGTTGGCTTTCTATCTAAGAAGTCATCAGAACAACTGCTCAAAAAAATAATCGTCGCTGCTAAAATTATATTTTTCATCTGCTTAATATTTATATGTTTTTAAATATTTTTTATTGATTTAAAATTTAGTGTCAAGACCAAACTGAATAGATTTTGCAATTGGGTATGAACCATTATCGAATCCTACTCTGAATGGACTAGAACTGTTAGGAAACTCTGGCGAATAACCAGTAAACGATTGACGTGTCCAAAGGTTCGTGCCGGATACAAATATACGTAAACTTTCCATCTTTATACGACTTAATAGCGATGCTGGCAAAGAATAGCCTAGACTGATAGTCCTAAGCCTAAAAAATGACCCATCTTGAACAAATCTATCACTCACCCTGAAATTATGACCACCATTTGTGACCCTTGGTTCGGAGGT
>JBBRJL010000314.1:0-4248 GCA_038219375.1 Chitinophagales bacterium
GATAGGATTGCCAAGTATCCGTTGGAAGAGCGGGATTCGAGTAAACTATTAATTTATAGTGAAAGTAGCATTGCGGAAGATATTTACAGCAATATTGAAAAATATATTCCCGAAAATTCTCTATTGATTTTCAATGATACAAAAGTGATCCATGCAAGAATTTATTTTCAAGATCCAGTAGGAGGAAAAATTGAAATATTCTGTTTAGAACCTTCGGAAGAAAATGCTGATCCGATTTTGCTAATGGCACAAAATAGTAGTGTTAAATGGAAATGTCTAGTAGGAAGAGCGAACAAATGGAAAGAAAAAACACTTAAACTACATTTAGATAAATTTACTATTACTGCAGAAATAATAGAAAGATCAGGTGATACTTTTGTAATAAATTTCAGTTGGGAGCCAGAAGACTTGTCTTTTGCGGAGATTCTTGAGCAGATAGGTGAAATGCCGATTCCCCCTTATCTCAAAAGACAAAGTGAAGAAATAGATATAGACAGGTATCAGACTGTATATGCTAAACAAAATGGTTCAGTTGCAGCACCGACAGCGGGTTTGCACTTTACGCAACGTATTTTTGATGCTTTAAATTTAAAAGGAATTAAAAATGATTATGTCACACTTCATGTTGGTGCAGGAACTTTCAAACCTGTAAAAAGTGAGACGATGCAAGATCATGAGATGCATTCAGAATGGATTGATGTTAGCGTTGAAACTATCGAAAATATTTTACATGTATTAAACAAAGTCGAGCTCAAAGGCAAAATAATTGCAGTTGGTACGACTTCGCTTAGAACTCTGGAGTCACTTTATTGGATGGGTGTAAAGGCGAATAACAATTTAGATGCAAGGTTACGAGATTTGGAGATCAAACAATGGGATCCATATGAAATAAAAAATGAATTATCTTCAGTTGATGCGCTTAACTCATTATTGACCTGGATGAAACAAAATAAAAAGAAAAGGTTAGTTTGCAAAACTCAAGTAATTATCATTCCATCTTATAATTTAAAAATAGCTGATGCCCTTATTACAAATTTTCATCAACCTAATTCTACATTATTGCTTTTGGTGGCAGCAGTCACTGGTTTAAACTGGAGAGGAATATATAATTACGCATTAGAAAATAATTTCAGGTTTCTTAGCTACGGAGATGGGAGTTTACTTTTCAAAGAAAAAAAGTAAAGATATAGAATAAACATCCTATAATAAACATCATTTACGTCTATAAAATTAGGTGTAAGCCTTATTTCATGCCGTGCGATAAAAGCAGCATTTAATGAAATCAGACTGAATGGATTTTTGTGGGTACTAATTATACTAAATCCTAAATTATCTTAGCTTTATGAACGAGAATGTAAGATATATTTTGTAATCTACTGAGAGAATCTGTGAGTCAAGTATTTATAAAAGCTAGACAAAATACAAAAAATAATACCATTTAATCTATTTTGTTTTTATATTTGTTCGTGGTAATGCAGTATTTTCGTTTTTAAAAGTTTGTAAAATCAATCAGAAAGATAAAATTAAAAGTGGATAAGATTTGAGTTGAATCATTGATAAAGCCAGTATAACAGACCAGATTTATGAAAGTCTCGGTTATCGCAGGCACACCATTATTATCTGCTCGTAAGGCATAGTTAATAAGGACAACACTAACTCAATACCATTGGACATTAAATAGATATCAAAAATGAGACAATGAAACGCAGAAATTTTATATTTACGACACTTGCAGCTATGTCTATGCTTGCATTTTCAAAAATAAAATCTATAGTTACTAACAGAACAGACAAAGGTTTTAAAGTTAATTCAGGTGATGCGCGTTTTGGCACTCACTACAAAATGAAAGGTGTTACAGCAAACACATTGGACATAAAAATATCGGGTAGGGACACCGAAAACGATTTAGCAGTTTTTGAACAGACAGGTTTAACTCCTAAAGGTGGACCGCCTTTGCACATTCATCCAAACCAAGACGAATGGTTTTATGTTATAGAGGGAGAATATTTATTTCAGGTTGGTGATGACAAATTTCAAATGAAAGAAGGTGACACTATTTTTCTTCCACGAAAAGTTCAACATGCTTTCGTTCAACTCACCGAAAAAGGGAAAATGATTGTTTCTTATCTTCCTGCAGGTAAAATGGAAGAGTTTTTTGCTGTTACTGACAAGTGGACATCACCACCAACTAAAGAAGCAATAGCAAAAGTATTTGCAGACCATGATATGCAAGTTGTTGGAGCACCATTAAAAGTTGACTGACATTATGTTGTCACGACCTGACATCGAAAATCAAATTAATCATTTTGGAATGCCTTTCTTTTTATCATCCGGTGAGCGTCACATAGATGACATATTTTGGGAAACTCTTGAACAGCACTTGTCCAAAATTGTTGGGTTAGTGCAAATACAAGCATTTGAGTATCTAAATAATATAAATTATGGAATCAGAAAAATATGATATTGTCATCATCGGGGCTGGACCTATCGGGCTAGCTTGTGGTATCGAAGCCCAAAAAGCAGGTTTGTCTTATGTCATCATCGAAAAAGGGTGTTTGGTCAATTCTATCTTCAACTATCCGCAAAATATGACTTTTTTTTCTACTTCTGACAAACTAGAAATCGGTGATGTGCCCTTTATCTCTCACCAACCCAAGCCCAATCGTCAGGAAGCACTCGAGTATTACCGCAGAGTGTGCAGCAGTTGGAAGCTGAATGTCCGACTGTACGAAAAAGTATCTGATGTACAACCAGAATCCACGGGTCATAAGATTATTACTGACAAAGCATCTTATCGAGCCACTTCATTGATTCTTGCTTTAGGGTTTTATGATCGTCCATATTTGTTAAACATTCCAGGTGAGTCACTTCTGAAGGTAAAACATTATTATGATGAACCACATCCATATTTTGGTCAACATATCGTGGTAGTTGGCGCCGCAAATTCTGCTGTCGATGCGGCTCTAGAAACTTGGCGAAAAGGTGCATTTGTGACTATGGTAATTAGGGAAAATGAAATACGACCATCTGTCAAGTATTGGTCACGACCCGATATTATCAATCGAATTGCGGATGGATCTATCAAAGCATATTTTAACTCCGCGCTGACCAATATAACTCAAAACGATGTAGAGATTCAGACGCCGGACGGAGCGATTACGCTAAAAAACGATTTTGTACTGGCCATGACAGGCTATCAGCCACCCTTCGAGTTTATGGAAGCAATGGGCATCTCATTTAATGATGATGAATATCGTACACCAATGTATGATGAAGATACCATGCAAAGCAATGTACCCAATTTATATTTAGCAGGTGTAGTGTGTGGAGGTTTAAAAACAAATAAATGGTTTATTGAGAATTCAAGGGTTCATGCTGAGTTGATCATAGGCCATTTGAAAAGTAAAAAATAGTTTCTGCAATTATAAAGGGCCTAATAATAAACGCTTATATAATTGTTGCCATCAAAAAAAAATCCCTGCAAGCAAATTATTACTAACAGGGATTTTATATTTTGAATTGATCAGATTTTATTTACAATGCTGCTTTAGATACGAAGTTTTTGTTTACTTCGGCTACTATGGCTTCAGCTGACTTGACCATTTGGTCATTTGTTAATGTCGATACATTAAAAGCCAACATAAAAAGGTAGTCATTATTATGGTTCCAATAGAATTTACCTTGTTCAAATGAGTAAGCACCGACAGTATTCCCAGACTTGAATTTTTTGAATATGGAAGGATTGTCATTACCCATTAAGGTTTCTCCATCTGTCAACTTGGAAGAAACAAATTTAGATATATATTCTGGATATTCGTCATACACAGGATTAGTCAAGATTTGGATTAAGATACCTGCATTGGGCGTATTAGGATCATTCCATTTGAAGAAACAAGATTTAGTTGTTAAATTACCAGGATCATCAGCTTCTTTTATGTCGACATATATTCCGGAGATGTTTAATATTTTTTGTATTTCTGGTTCACCTATCATCTCACACGCGGAAGGAATCGTAAGGTCTTTTGGGTCCTTTGCTTGAACCATTACTGGCTTCATGGTCATATCGGCAGGACTCACCGAATCATTACTACTGTCATTTTTACAACCAAAGGTTGCAATCAAAAGTAGGATAAAAGCTACATTTCTCATATTATAATGTATTAGGGGTCAATGAATTTCTAATAATATCTATGTTTCAATGACCATGTGGTGAAAAGAATGACTAAATTTTGATGCAAAAGTAATAAT
>JBBRJL010000315.1:0-4242 GCA_038219375.1 Chitinophagales bacterium
TAATTACATTGCCAAGCAACGTCATCTGAAACAAATCCCAAGCGATAATCTATACTAGCGGTGACATATCCTCTTTTTGCAAAAGATTTACAAAGCGCTTGAATACTGACATCGTCTTTATTTCCTGCCAAAAATGCACCGCCATGAATCCACATTAAAAATGGACGATTTGCGGTGGTTGACTGATTTTCGCAAGCTGGAAGATAGATGTCCATCTTTAGTGTTTCTAACTGGCCATTAAAATTTAAAGCGGTACCATAAGAGACATTTAATAGACTATCATATTCGTATTTTTTATCCACCCATTGCTGAGATTCGATTTGAGAAATAATACCAAACAAAAATAAAAAGAACAATAAGGGCTTTTTCATTTTCAAATTATTAATATTAATCTGGTATTTTGGTGTTCATAAAATTCGTACTTACAAATCAATACTAGAACTAAGGTCTCGTTATTAAATAAAGTGTACAAATTTGACGTCGTTATTTTATTTATTTTTCAAGGTGCAGATGAGGAGAATAGCAGTAGCTACCTGACGAATTTGCAACGAAGAAAAAGGATAAAAGAACAAGCCCGAATGTATAGGTTACTTCTTTACAATTCCTAAACCAAAATACCAATCTACCGACGATGACATTTCTAAAATCAAATATAAGATAGTTTTCTGGTAACTCGTTAAGATTATACTAAAATATTGTTTTGCTTCAAGTTTTTGAACCCTAAGTATGTGAAAAGGTAATCTGAATTTAATTGAGTTTGTTTGTTTGTTTGAGGCAAAATATTTAGCCGAAATTTGAAAACTTAGACCAATTGTCCTATAATTCGAGAGAAATATTGGGAAAGTTCTACTTTGTGATACATTTCATCAAGTTTGAAAATAATTTTCAACGATATTTGTCTGGTGGATATTAAAGCAGATAACAGATGTTCTTAAGTATAAAAAAGATTTGTTTAAGTATTTATAAGAAACACTTGATCGTATTTAATTAAGTCGTTAAAACCAATTTTCCGCCTTTGACTTTTTTCAGCTATTGGAAAAAAGTAAAAGTCTGAACGGCTTGAGCAGAGATAAGATATCACACAAAAATCAACAGTAACGAACCAGAAAAAACAATAAAAGGATAATACGATCTTATTTTACATCAAAATAAATGATGTCAATAAGAAAGATAGAGTTTTTGGGACTATTTTGTATTTACTATTGAGTGTAGTCCGAAAAGTGATTATAAGATTATATTTAAATAACATATATATATGCTAATTGGATAATCAATATATTCACCTTTAGGGGTAGGGGCGTTCCCCTTTAAGTGTTCACCCCTTCACTTCAGACAGTCACCTTTTAGGCAGTCACCATTTTAGGGGCAGGTTGTCGCAGGTTGTCGCAGGGTGTCGTCGGGGGTCGGTTAAGGGGTAAAAACGATTGATTATTAAAAAGTGAGCATTTTCGGAGCGGACTCACTATTGGTATTATATTTATTTGATGCAGAGATGGCATATAACAAAAGTTATATTACAAGCTTAAATTAAAGGCTTAGCTTTGTGGCGATTATTTTACATTTTTTATTTATCTATCAAGACAAATCACAATGATTCAATTAACAAAATCAAATTTTCCATTTGCTAAATTAGGTTTATGGGCCTTTTTGTCACTGATGATTATATCTTGTGGTTCAAAACAGGAAAATGAACTGATGTCCCTTAAAGATTTAGTTCCTAAAGATTCGGTCAATCAGATTAAGTACATCGAAGAAGCAATTGTTGCTTATAATGCTATAAAGGCGTCTATAGCTAATGAAAACAAGGTAGGTAACTCAATCTCAAGGCCATTATCAGATGCTATCACAACAGGATGGGATGAGAAATGCGGAGATACTCGAGCAGTATTTTTTTCATTTGGAAAAATTTTGCAATCTTATTCTCTCATTCCAGACAATTTGAAACCTGATGCTGGAATTGCTGTGGTTTTTGGAAAGTACCCCACGTTTAGTTCTGGTATTCTTCACCCTGATTTTGTCTCTGCCAATATCACCTTAGCAGATTATAATGCACTATATTCAGGAAGGAATGCGGTAGTCCTTAAATATGTGACTGGACTAAACAGCACATTATCTGGAACTACAATTTTTGAAACTGGTAATACACAATTGATCGATGATTTAGGGAGACCTTGTCCTGCAAACTGTCCAAATGGGACGTTTTAATATTTTATAAAAGTGTTTGCTATGCTATCATTTAATGGAATGATCGAGAGTTTGGTTCTGTATAATTACATAGGTTTTTTAGCCTTGTTATTAGCTCTGTATTATTACATTTCAGCCAGACGCACCTTTCCTTTTATCATTCCTTTTTTGTTGTTAAGTAACTTTGTGGAAATAGGTTTAATTTACTATTTTGGTTTAGTAGGCAAGAATAATATCATAGCTTACAATTATTTTAATATCGTTTGTATTTTATATTATTTCTATCTTTATTATAAATATTTTGAGAACAAAGAGTGGTCCAAATATATCCTTTTGGTAGCATTTATATGGTCAGCTTACGCTGCATATTTGGTATTTTTTATTGATCCATTTTTATATTTCTACAATTCTTATGTGATTGGATTGATTATTATAAGTACATTGATCATACTTTTTCTCAAAGACATCATTGAACGTAAAGAATTTATAAGTGTTAAAAAAATTCCTTTGTTTTATTTTTCCATGGGTATTATTTTTTTTGCTTTTTCTTCACTTCCAATATTGATATTTTCTGAGGATCTATTATTCGGAACAAAGAATAATATTATGAACCTTTTAATACAATTAGGGAATATATTTTTAAATGTAGGATACCTTATGACGGTTGTGTCAGCTGGTAGAAATGATAAAAAAATATAGTTATGGAATGTCTGGAGAAATATGAAATCATAATAGCGTTTTCTTTTTTTTTACCTGTATTATCTTCTTTGGGCTTATTATGGTTTCTACTTTTATATCAAAAAAAGAGATATCAATATGAGAATGACCTGAAAGACGCAAAAATGCGCGAACAGCAGCTCGTCATCCAAAATCAAGAAAGTCTCGAGAACGAACGGAATAGAATAGCTTCAGAAATGCACGATGAGCTTGGGTCGGGACTTACGGTGATTAAATACCTAAGTGATGCCATCTTTTCAAAAACGTCAGATATACAGATTACTGCAGATGTCCAGAAAATAGCACATTACAGCACCATCCTTGTGGGAAATATGTCTGAAATAATCTGGGCAATGAATAGTAGGTTTGATAACTTGGAAGGATTGATCGGTTACTTAAGAAGGTATGTAGTGGAGTTTCTAGAGGATAATAATTTAGAAAATTCTTTTATTATTGATGATGTGGAAAGTTCGGTGATCATCTCTGGCGAGCGAAGACGAAATCTATTTCTCGTGATAAAAGAATTGTTGAATAATAGTGTAAAATATGCCCAATGTGATGCCATTGATATCACAGTAGAAGGAAAGGAAAATCTTATGATCACCATGATAGAAAGAAATGCTATCGGATTTGATCCTATACTATTGAGGGGTAATGGCAATGGACTCTACAATGTCGACAAACGTATGCGCCACATAAATGGAACCATAAGTTACCAGAAAATAGACAATGACATGGTCATAAAAATATACGTACCTTTGGGATCATCATCCACCTGAAAAGTTTAGTCATGGTAAAAGAGAAGATAAATATTTCAATTATTGAAGACATCATAGATGTAGCTACATCCGTACAAAGGATGATAAATGCAGAGGAAGATATGATCTGCAACCATATTTTTCACAATGCTGAGGATGCCATTCGGTTTATCCCACAATTCGATGTAGATATTGTCATAGTAGATATAGGATTGCCACGAGCTAGTGGTATAGAAGCTATGAGGTATATCGGTGCTAAATGTCCTAACATATTATTTTGCATGTTTACGGTGTATGAAGATGATGAAAAGATCTTCAGATCACTACAAGCTGGAGCTAAAGGCTATATTCTCAAAGGGGCATCAAAAGATAAAATAATTGCATCTGTAAGAGAACTGTCAGAAGGTGGGTCTCCCATGACTCCTTCTATCGCAAGACGTATCATCGAAGCATTCAGTGCTGGTAAGGTCCAACCAAATAATGTCTCCCTACCATTGTCATCGAGGGAACAAGAATTATTACAACTACTTGCCAAGGGATTGATGTATAAAGAAATAGCGGAGCAACTCTCTATTTCGACAGG
>JBBRJL010000316.1:0-4235 GCA_038219375.1 Chitinophagales bacterium
TCACTCTTTCACCTGATTAAATATCGTATTATTAGTTTCATCTCAGAACTGTTGAACCGTGCTGTACCGTCAGCAACTACCGTCGTGGAGAATTCCACTTTTGATAGCTGTCATCTTGTTTGGAGTAGACTTTTCTTCTCTTCTGGATGACAACGTTTGTGCTTTGCGACGGTTTTTGGCGATAGCCAAAACTGTCGTCAAAGCACTTGTTGTCATCTGGTTGTATCCTTACTATCTTCATTATGATTATTGTTTTACAAATTTGAAGATTTCAGTTTTCTTTCCATTAAGTACTCGTATGTTGTATAATCCTATACTCAGACTTGATATATCAATTTGGCCATTCGTTGATGTTGTTGATTGTAAAACCAATTTTCCCATCATATCATAAATTTCGAAGTTGAATGTATCTTGATATTCTAAAATTGTAACATGATTATTCGCAGGATTTGGATATACTGTTTTGCCAGCATATGGGGCATTATCAACTACATTAGATATAATGTCCAACTTTCTAGTATCTAATAAAGCATTGCAATGATAGTCCTGCCTTACAAAAAGAGGGAGTTGACTTACATGTATTTGATTAATATGTAGAAGTAAATTCTTATCAGGTGTCCAAAATATTGCTTTAAATCCAATACGTTCATCAGGATTGTCAGTAAGCAAATCTTCTTTTAAAGTCAGGTTTCCTTGTCCATCAGATTGAAATATTTTTAAGGATGATGGCTGTGTTTCGCTAAAATCGGAAATCGCTACTACACTTCCTATACCATCAATCATTGGTAAGCTGATAGCCAACGCTGTATTAGGAATTTGTAGCTCTATTTTTTCCCACAATTTTCCTCGAGTGTCAAATGTATAAATGACCGATTTTGAGATGTTACTTATAGCATATAAGTTAAATTTGTCGTTTGTTATCCCATTATGATAAAATGTGAGAGCTTGCAATGAAGTATAATTATCTATAAAATCCGTGATGTCATTATTTTCTATCACATTCATGTCATTATCTATCAAAAGACTATGGATTTTGTACAAAGTACTATTTGCTGGATCTCTTGTCTCTACTAATGCCACGTATTTGTTATCCAATATCTTATAAACTTGAGTTCTATTTATACAATAATCAAACTCTATTTCATTTATTATACTGTCAACTGTATGACCATTTTCACTAAGAGTATACTTTTCTAAACTAAATTTTGTGCATTCTTGTGGAAATTTTCTGACCATCATTAGATACTCTAACGTAGAATTTTTTCTATATACAAAAGTGTGCCTCCCTGTTCCTGGCGCCCCACTAAACAGTTGTCGATTTTTTGGGTCTTCTGTTAAGGTTATTTCATAAAGTGAATTTTCACAATCAACCAAGTTGTACTCTGCTACACCAATCGTACTCCGTGCCCACACACCAATGTTAAGAGGAATTTCTTTAAAAATACTAAAACCAAACTTGTCTTCATTGATGTATGGTGAAACCGCATATTCTCTCAGATTCCTATTAAAAAATCTATTGTCTTGACATATCTCTTCACCTGTTGATAAATCTATTTTTTGAATAAAGTATCCTGAAAAAGCGCCATCAAAATTATTTGCAATTTGATATATGTATCCATTATGAAATAATGGCAAATTGTGGTAGTCAAAGCGCATTCTGGGTCGCAAAGTTGGTCCCTCTAGATCTGGATTCCTGGTGTAAGTACTCCATAATATACTCTCTGACTTCCAATTAATTGGGTTAAATATTTGTGATCTCAAGGGCAATACAAACACCATAGAGAGCACTATAAAACATAATTTATTTATTAATTGTCCCATGACTAAATATTTTGAAAAGTGCAGCTAATTTTTATTAAATTAAAATCTTTAGCTGCACTTTGGGTTATAAATTTTTTTTTACTATTTATATTAATCTATCATTTTATGAAAGTTAATAATTGGACTTCTATGAAATACAATTATCGTGGCCCACAAACTCTACCACATTTTGCATCTAAAAGTATGCTATTAGGTTGACACTCTGGCTCTATATCTGGACATGGTGGGCCCGTTGTTATGAAGAAAGGTGCTCCAAATGTTAAGTAAAATCCCGATGCATTTATACACCCACGTGTCAATCTTATACAGCATTGTTCACCACAAATTGTTCTTCTAATTACAGTCGTTTGTTTACCTTCTTTTATAATGGGGACTCTACATCTGAAAGAGCAAAGTTCTGTTGCCCATTCTGCACTCCATGTTGGCGATGGGCATGGAGTATAAGGTAAGCCTGAACCCAATATGGTGTTTTGAATGTAGCTCTGTTGTGTAGCTAAAGACAACTGATATTCCCAAATATCCTCCTGATTTGCTCGCTCTGCTGGCGATAAGTTGTCGAGCCATGTTTGTAATGCAGGGCAATTTCCAACTTCAGCATTAAAATTAGAGAAACTGAAAGACCATTGACCATTATTAACGTTGTAACATTCTAAAACGTCAAAGGTTATTTGAAAATCATTACAGGCTGGTCTAGTGCCTACTGGTGGCGGATTAAACTGTGCTGGTAACGAGCCAATAGCTGTAATTTCAAACCATTGGGTACAATTTGTGTTACCGCCTGTGCCGGTGGAAGGAAAACATGTTGATGCAGAAGAAATATTTCTTGATTGCAATTCTATTTGACTATTACCTTTTCCATTGATTAATTTAAGAAGTCTGTCTTTGTCTATTTGAGTAATTATTTGAACAGTTCCGTTACTCTCAGATATTTGATTGTTATCTGATAGAACTGTGTCCGTTTTTTCTTTAGTACAAGAGTGGACAACAAAAATTGTTGATAATACGAATAACGTTAAAATAAATAATTTAAAATTTCTCATGATATGATAATTTTAAGAGTTAAAGTAATTTTTGGACTTTTCAATATGGTTTGTCCATGTATTTTCCATATTGCCTTGACTTTTTTGATTATAGAGTGTGTCAAGCCACTCTTTCATGAGATTGAAATTTTTTTAAGTGGTTTCATATTAGAAGCCTTTATCGCCATAGAACGTCCACGGCTACCGTTTTTTAGCGTCATTCGGTTTACTTGAAAAGGCTCCGTTTTCCTTTCCAATCGATGACAACGTATAATGATAAGCGGAGGCCATCCCTACAGGGTGGCTTCCGTCTTATCTAGTGTTAGCGATAGTTACATTTGGTACATATTAATATTAATTGACTCAAGTTTATCATTTAAATTGAACTTGAACTGAATATAGTTTAGGTGATACCCACTTTTGGGGGATACACATTGATTATAGTTCAATGTCATATAATGCTCATTGTAATCATATGATCCACCAAATAGAGTAACTATATCTTGTCTTGAATAAAGTTGTTGGCAATTTTTACTCGTTGTTGATAAATCCAAAAACTCATTTGTCAATTTATGTTGATAGTATAAAATTTCATTAAGTCGATAATCCATGAACTTAGTTTTTCCACCGAATTCATTGTAGTCAATATATTTAGTACTGTCTTTCTCAAATTTATATGTGTAACAACCTGTTTCTGAAAATTCAAATTTTGATGAGAATTCCTTTAATACCATATCATATTCATAGCAACTCTCAAATGTCAATTTTTTAGTCGAATTACAATTTGTAATCAATAATACTGAAAATAACAAAGCCAACCTTTTCATTCTACAACAATTTTAGTTGACCAGTATCCAAGTTCGGTATGAATTATTTCCACAACATAGGTTCCAGGTTTCAACCTATCAGAAAGATCGACTGTGAAAGAATTTTGACTGATTTCATTTTTATAGAGTTTCTTTCCACTGATAGAGTAGACGGTAAGAAAACCATTTGAAATATTCTGAGACTTGGAATTCACTGTAAAGACAACGTTTGTAGGATTTGGAAAAAGTTCAACACCTTCAATAAGACCTAAATCATGAATAGAATTGGTGCCACAACCTGCATTACAATTTCCAGATGTTATCGGTGATCCTCCACAGTTTTGAATAGCTTCTGAGCTGTTAGCAAATAGTTTAGATGCACCTTCCTCGTCATCTGCTTTTATTGGTCGACTTCCTCCATTAAAATTTAGATTAGTTTGATCATAATACATTATATATCGTGCTTCTTCATCAAGAACAATTCCTATATTGTCTGAATGATTTAGCATTAATGCATGTCCGATTTCATGGACTAATACGTTATAGAGAGCTTCTATAGATCCATTTAGTGCCTGATCAGATATTTTTA
>JBBRJL010000317.1:0-4216 GCA_038219375.1 Chitinophagales bacterium
TTATACACATGGATGTACCGTATTGCAACCAATGAGAGCCTGAATTTTATAAAATCAAAAAAAAGTAAGCATAGTGAAAGTTTAGATAAAGGACATTTGGATGCTGTAAAAGATAGTCATTATTTTGATGAAAATTCAGCACTAAATCATCTTAGAGAAGCTATCAATGCACTTCCAGAAAAACAGAAATTAGTATTTAATCTAAGGTATTATGACGAAATGCCTTACCAAGATATTGCAGATATTACAGAGACAAGTGTGGGCGCTCTAAAGGCTTCATATCACTACGCTGTCAAAAAAATAGAAGAACACCTAAAAGCAACCGTATGACACAATATAATGATATAATGGATGAAATAGTAGAGATTGCGCCAATCCTTGCGTCTCTTCCGAAATCTAATTTAGACCAAGTTCCTGAGCATTATTTTGATCAGGTAGAAGACGAGATTCTCAGCCAATTGAGTTTACTAAAAGATGACAATCAGAGGCAGCTTGCGCTTCCTTCAGATTATTTTAGTAAGATAGATGAAGTCATCATGGAACGAATAGTGGATCAAGTGCAAGGTGCCAAGATTATTGAGATGCCTTCACGAAAGATAAATTATCTGAAGTATGCTGCAATTTTGATGTTTTTTGTGGCCTGTCTTGGTGTTTTGAGATATGCAACGCCTGAGAAAAATATAGATGTCGCATCACAGTTGACACAAGCAGAAGTACTAGATTACATGGCGGATAATGCAGAAGATTTTGACATAAATATGCTTATTGACCAAGGAATGATAGATGAGTCCACACTTGACGGCATATCTTACATCTCTGTTGATGAAGAAAATGAGTATATATTAGAATCAGATTTTTAAGATCCCTAATTTTTATTTAATCATATTTTAATTTTTAACACATGAACATGCATTCAATTTTTTTAAAAACATTTATTTTTTCATTTATTTGCTTAGGCTTGTCTTTTAGTAGCTCGGCTCAAGAAAGAAATAAGGAAAGAATAAGAGAAAAAGTCAAATTAGAAAAAGTCGCTTATATCACTCAGGAATTGGACCTTACGGAAGATGAAGCACAAAAATTTTGGCCAATTTATAATGCTTACAAGGAAGAGTCTGCGGCTACACGGGCTTCTATGGATATTAGACCAAAGAGAGACATGACAGATAAGGAAGCAGAAGATATGCTTTATGCTATGCTTGAATCCAAATCTAAAGAAATCGATATTCAAAAGAAATATATCGGCAAAATGAAGTCAGCCATTCCAGTCAGAAAGATCGCTATGTTATTCAAAGTAGAGCGAGAGTTTAGAGAGAAACTGGTCAGTAATGTCAAAGAAAGACGCAAAAACAGGATGGATAAATAGGTAATCCTTCAAGGAAATTAAGGCTCGGAATATCTCCCGGGCCTTTTTAATTTTAAAAAAAACGAAAAAGGATTCACTCATTTTGTAAAGTTATTTTATATTTGTCTTAGAATATGTAATTTTAAATCAAAATGGTCATGACAAAATATATAATAGTAGCGATAATGGTTAGTTTTACCATAGCCTGTGCAAACAAAGATAATAAACCAAAGGAGTCTAGTTCTTCAAGCACAGAGACAGCGGCTGTTGATGGCGCAAAGATATACAAGCAAAGTTGTGCTCTTTGTCATGGTCCTGACGGGAAGTTAGGTGCTAATGGATCCAAAGACCTTACCATTTCAGACTTTGATATAAACGAAAGAATAGCCATGATCTCAAAAGGTAAAGGTGTAATGACCGCCTTTGAAAATATCCTTTCATTGGCAGAAATTAAAGCTGTGGCCGAATACTCCATGACATTGAGTACAGTAAAATAAAGTTAATTTTCTTTTTTAAAAGTCAAGAGACATGATCTCAAAAACAAAAAAGTTCCTGTAAAAAATGCAGGAAATTTTTTGTTTTTATACCATCATTAGAATTGAATTGTTTCAAAAATGTACCTAATCAGGTCTTACAAATATTTCACCCCATACGGGATTATACCTGAATAGTTATGCTAAAATAATTATATAAAATACTATGAAATGGATTGTCTCTTTTGGAAAGACAACTGTATGACTGATTTATCTTATAAAACCAATCGGCATATTTTTGTCAAAATCACCCATTATTTCAGGATTCTGAGCATTTAAGGTATAACTTTTAACATTGGCAGATACATAATCGTATAGTTCGGTTACTGTGATGAGTTTGTCACTGTTTTTATCAGCATTTCCCTTTAGCCCTTTTATGAGAAAGTGAGAAAATATACCTTGTCTCAATCCTCCATACTCAAGAGATACTTCTTCTTTTTTGGAAGACATCATAATGGCTGAACCACCATTTACAGTATTGTAAGCACTATAAAAATTTTCAAGAGAAACATTCAATGGAGTTCTGGCAGAAGCTATCATTGATCCAGAATGGCAAGCATCGGTAATGAATAATTTATGTTTAGCTTGGGAGCTATTAAGTAAATCCAGAATTTGACCGTAAGCTATATGACCTTTTTTACCATCAAAATCGCTAGGCACAAAAGCTCCATCAAGTCCATGGCCTGACAAATATAACATTATGACGTCGTTATTGTCTGCTCTTGATACGATGTTATTGATCTCTTGGGTGATGGATTTATTAGTAGCGGCATCATCTATTAATATTTTGATATTATCATCTTTAATTGCTCCACCTTCAGGACTTTTGAGAAATGCATAAAGCTGGTAAGCATCATCATCTGTATATTTGAGCGACTGCATATGGTTATAAGATGCAACGCCGACGATAAGTGCAAATATCTCGGTTTGGCCATCATCCTTTCTAGTACTTGTAGGTACAGGTTGATTGGTGGCAATTTCTATGATTGGTTTTGCTGGATTGATCTTTTGGACAGGAACTCCATCATCCCAGATTGCTGCATAGACTGTTCCTTTTGAAAAGTGCATGGTACCTTTACCATGGGGTGCATGGTTTTTCCAACCGCCTTCATATTTATCCCCATTAGCATATTTACAAACACCAGTTCCTGCGCCTTCACCATTTACAAAATCACCTTCATAAACAGAGCCATCTCCATATTTGAACGTTCCTTTTTCATTATTGCAATGTTGTTTTGTACAATCTTTTAATTTTGGGGTACTTTGAGATAATATTTGGCTCTGTATTTTATTTTCTTGATATTTCGATTCTTGTAGCAGTTTATTCATATGATATTTGTGTTGCATTTTTATACCTCCAGAATATGCGATACCAGCACCATGTTTTTTGCTCTTCATCCATTCACCTTCGTAGTAAGAACCATCTTTGCGTACAAGTTTACCTAAGCCACTGAATTCGCCATCCAAAAACCCACCTACATAAAAGTCGCCATCTGAAAATGTATAACGTCCTTTGCCTGAAGACTTTCCACTCACCCAATATCCTGTATAGATATCTCCATTTCTATAGACCATCTTGCCTGAACCAGAAAAAACTCCTGATGAAAAAGAGCCCACATAAATGTCTCCAGTTGAAAAAATCATTTTCCCTTTTCCATTTTTTTCTCCTTGAAAGAATTCACCTTCATATCTACTGCCGTCTGCTAGGGCAAAAATACCATTTCCATGAGGCTTTGACTTCAAAAAAGTTCCCATGTACTTAGACCCATCTTTAAATAAATATGTACCTTTGCCATTGTTACAGTCGCCTGAGACGCAGCTTGCGAGAAGGCTGTCGTTAGGCCATATCGTCACTGCCATGATGGATAACAAGATGATTATTCTGTGCATAAGGTAAAGTGAGTATATTATTAAGAAAGTGTAAAATTAGATCTTTCGATCAAATTTATAAAGGTATAAACATTATTTTTATTCAAATTATTACAAATAAACCATATTTTATGACAAGGTTAACATTATTTATTTTTATCATTTGTGTTGGTATGCTTTCATGCAAAAATGCATCATCAAGTACCACAGAAGTAAAGGAAGACGGTATTCATTTTGGCGAAACCATTGATACTTCAGGGGCAATAAGTTATGCAAATTTGTTGACGCAGATGGCCAATGCAGACTCAATTGTTACTAAAGTTTCTGGTAAAGTTTCAGGTGTCTGCCAGACGAAAGGTTGCTGGATGAATTTGGTCTCAGACTCGGATACAACCAATACGGAATTGTTTGTTCAATTTAAAGATTATGCTTTTTTTATGCCTAAAGACTTGGCGGGTAAAGATGTCACCTT
>JBBRJL010000318.1:0-4210 GCA_038219375.1 Chitinophagales bacterium
CACTTCTATGGGTGGATCAAGTAAGCCTGTCGGTCTCACTATCTGCTCTACGACTATGCCTTCCGTTTGTTCTAATTCAAAATCTCCCGGCGTTGCACTTACATAAACCACTTGATTGATGACAGACTCAAACTCTTCAAAACTCAAAGGCCTATTGTCCATAGCCGATGGTAATCGAAAACCGAAGTTTACCAAATTGATCTTACGAGCTCTATCTCCGCCCCACATGCCTCGCACTTGCGGTAGCGTTTGGTGACTTTCATCAATAAACATCAGATAATCTTGTGGAAAATAATCCAAAAGGCAGAACGGTCTTGTTCCTTGTTTACGTCCATCAAAAAACCTAGAATAATTTTCTATTCCATTACAATACCCGAGTTCCCTGATCATTTCAAGATCAAAAGTGACTCTCTCTTTGATTCTCTGTGCTTCAAGATACCTGCCTTCTGCTTCAAAAAACTTTTCATGATTGTGTAATTCATCTTCTATATCTCTGATAACAGCATTTAGTCTGTCCTTGGGCGCAACATAAAGGTTTGCAGGAAAAATGGCAGCATGCTCCAAGGCCATAATACGTTTCCCGCTTTCTATTTCCAATTGTTCGATGACTTCAATTTCATCACCAAAAAATATGACTCGATATCCATAGTCTACATAAGGAAGATTAATGTCAATTGTATCGCCCTTCACACGGAAAGTGGCTCGTCTGAAATCTGTCTCTGTACGACTATATAAACTTTGTACCAAACTGTACAAAAAAACATTACGACTTATGACTTGGCCTTTTTCAATACGTATGATTCCTGTTTTGTAATCTTCCGGATTACCCATACCATAAATACAAGAAACTGATGAAACAATAATAACATCTCTCCTACCCGACAGTAAAGAAGATGTCGCTCTAAGTCTCAGTTTATCTATCTCTTCATTGATTTGGAGATCCTTTTCTATGTATGTATCCGAATGTGTCAAGTAGGCTTCCGGTTGGTAATAATCATAATAAGATACAAAGTATTCTACTGCATTATCTGGAAAAAACTCACACAATTCCGCATATAACTGAGCTGTTAATGTCTTATTATGTGTCAAAACCAAGGTAGGCCTATCCATTTCAGCAATGACATTTGCCATCGTGAATGTCTTACCAGAACCTGTGACACCAAGTAAGACTTGAGCGCGTTCATTTTTCTTTAGCCCACCGATAAGTTGGGCAATAGCTAATGGCTGGTCGCCTGTTGGTTTATAATGGGAAGTAAGGTTATAAGACATAAAAAGATAACAGAATATGCGTGGACGTTGTTCATACTAAATTTCGATAATTGGGGCACCCAAATAGTATGTTACGTTTGAATGACGCCAGGATTGAATTTCTCCACGATACCATGATCTGCCATCTCAATCCCTTGAGATATAAATTCTCTTGTTTTTCTTGGATCAATAATGGCATCAACCCACAACCTTGCTGCTGCATAGTAGCAAGAAGTCTGTTCATCATAATTTGCTTTAGTCTGTTCAAACAATGCTTGTTCAGCCACAGGGTCGGGTGCTTGTCCACGTTTCTTAAGCGTTGAAACTTGAATTTGTGTCAATACTTTGGCAGCTTGAGTACCTCCCATGACCGCAATTTTGGCAGTTGGCCAAGCCACAATTAGTCTTGGATCATACGCTTTTCCACACATCGCATAATTGCCTGCACCATAAGAATTGCCCATGACTACTGTAAATTTCGGAACGGTAGAATTGGCTACAGCATTAACCATTTTGGCGCCGTCCTTTATGATACCTCCATGTTCTGACCTTTTTCCTACCATAAATCCAGTCACATCATGCAGAAACACAAGTGGTATCTTTTTCTGATTGCAATTCATAATAAAACGAGTCGCTTTATCTGCGGAATCTGAATATATGACACCTCCAAACTGCATTTCCCTTGCAGCATTTTTTACCACTATCCTTTGATTTACTACAATACCTACAGACCAACCATCAATTCTTGCATAAGCGCAAATAATAGTTTTGCCATAATCCTCCTTGTATTGTAATAATTCAGAATCATCGACAAGTCTTTTTAATATTTCTACCGTATCGTACGGTTTGGTCGCATTTTCTGGGAATAGGCCTAAAATTTCATTAGGTTCATATTTTGGTTGTTGAGGAGCAATTCTATCAAAACCTGCTTTGGCGCCATGTCCTTGTTTAGAAACTAATTTCCTTATGGTTTCAAGGCAAGTTTTATCATCTGGCATCTTGTAATCCGTGACACCTGATATTTCGCAATGTGTAGCAGCCCCTCCTAATGTTTCTTGATCCACATCTTCACCGATAGCAGCTTTTACTAGATAAGGACCGGCCAAAAATATAGACCCTGTACCTTCTACGATCAATGCTTCATCAGACATAATAGGCAAATAAGCGCCACCCGCTACACAACTACCCATTATGGCAGCAATCTGTGGAATACCCATGGACGACATTTTGGCATTATTCCTGAACATACGACCGAAATGCTCCTTATCTGGAAATATCTCATCCTGCATGGGCAAATAAACGCCTGCACTATCAACCAAGTAAATAATAGGTATCAAATTTTCCATGGCTATCTCCTGAGCCCTCAGATTTTTTTTACCTGTGATGGGGAACCATGCACCTGCTTTTACCGTAGCGTCATTAGCCACAATCATGACCATCCGCCCTGCCACTTTAGCGAGCCCTGTGATCACTCCACCTGCGGGACAACCACCATGTTCCTTGTACATATCATATCCTGCAAAAGCTCCAATTTCAAAAAACGAACTTTCTTTATCAATTAGATAAGCGATTCGCTCTCGCGCTGACATCTTTCCTTCTAGATGAAGCTTTTCTATTCTTTCTTTGCCACCACCTAGGTATATTTTATCTAACTTGTACAGGAAATTGGATATCGTGAGTTTGTGGCTATCTTCGTTTTTATTGAACTCTAAATCTATCTTGCTCATATCTGTGACTACTTCTGAGGGGTAAATATACGAATGTTAATTGGTTATGGAACGCTTAGAAACAAAAAACTATAATTTTCAAAAGATGTTCAACGCTTAGCTAAGGCATCTCAAATTTATATGGATAAGCACCAGGGTATTTTTTATAAATCCCTTCAAACAAGATCGTTTTTTTGCTTTGTGACTCCAAATATTGGATGAGTGATGAAACAGAAGTCACTTCTTTATCATTTACTCTTGTGATGACATATGCCGGTTCCATCTTTGTATTTCCAATGATACTACCCACTTTGACAGATACGACAACAACACCATTTGGTGCAAAAACAGATTTTTCATACCCATCCATATCCCTTATTTCAAATCCTAATTCTCGAAGAATACCGTCATCTCTTACAGCAACCATATCGGTTGTATTAATTTGATTTTTGAGCTTTGCTTTGCAAGTCATACTTTTTCCTTCCCTGATAAAGACTATTTCAATAACATCACCAGGACGATAAGCCGCTACTTGCTCCATAAACTCTGCTGTATTCCTAGTTTTCGATCCATTAATGCGTACTACCACGTCTTCATTTTTCAATTTAGCATCCGCAGCACTTCCATTTTTAAAAACTGAAGCTAAGTAAACTCCTGAAACATCGGACAATCCCAATCTGTTGGCCATTTCATTATCTACATTTTCTATTTCAATACCTAAGAATCCACGTTGGACGACCCCAAATTCTTTTAGATCAGCAATCACCTTACGTGTCAGATTGGATGGAATGGCAAAGGAAAACCCTTCATACCTTCCTGAATTACTGAGGATAGCAGAACAAATACCTACCAAATCACCCCTAGTGTTGATAAGTGCACCACCGCTATTGCCTGGATTGATAGCCGCATCCGTCTGAATGAATGACTCAATACCTTGATTTTCAAGCAAATTGATATTCCTAGCTTTTGCACTCACTATACCTGCCGTCACGGTCGATTGCAATCTGAATGGATTGCCTACAGCCATCACCCACTCGCCTACCTGAAGCGAATCAGAATTACCAAAAACGAGGTACTCCATATTTTGTACTTCGACTTTGAGCAATGCTAAATCTGTGCTAGGATCTGTCCCGATAAGATTAGCTTGAAAAACCCTATTGTCACTAAATAAAACTTCGATATTTTGAGCACCCTTGACGACATGATGATTAGTAACAATATATCCATCCTGACTGATGATAACACCTGAACCTGAG
>JBBRJL010000319.1:0-4190 GCA_038219375.1 Chitinophagales bacterium
TGCAGATCTTCGTAACGGTCTAAATCATCAACGCCGATACGATGTTTGACCGATACAGGAATATTCGTAGCGGCGATCATTGCTGCAATACATTTAGCGACGCGATCGGGCGTTTTCATTAAACATGCGCCAAAATTTCCATAGGGTCTGCTGAAAAAGTCAGATGTGACTGAGATACGAAACTTCAAACCGTCGATGCATGTGAATACTACAAGGTTAAGGTGCTGAATTAGATTGATTTCAGTTGACTTGCAAAAATAATTTAAAACTGATGAAAATAATTTAATAGTTTTATTTATTTGCCATGAATCCAATTCAAAATAAGTTGTGATTTATATTTAATAGTCAATTATTTTTGTCAGTTTTAGCAGACCTTAAATAGTAATGTGATGGGATTGCCTGTAAGGGAAGTTTATTTGGCCTTGATGGCGTTTTAGATTAATGCATGAACAAAAAGATAATGCGATACACATCTAAAACCTGCAAAATTTATCAAAAATAAATATCTTGCGCTACCCTGAATGTATTGGCATGTGCATCTATAATATCTGTCATAAGTGGTGAGTAGCCGCCACCCATACTTACAGCTACTGGAATTCCTTGGTCTTTGCACATCTGTAGTACAAGACGATCACGTTCTTTACACCCTTTTCTAGTGAGACTCAATCTACCTAGTTTGTCTGATTCTAGGACATCGACACCCGACAAATAAAAAACAAAATCAGGCTGCACCATATCCATTAATCTTGGTAAAGTTTCTTTTAGTGTATTTAAATAAATGGTGTCATCACTTTTGTCGGGCATTCCTATGTCAAGGTCGGATACTTCTTTGCGTGTAGGATAGTTTTTTTCTCCATGCATCGAAAAAGTAAATACCCTTGGTTCGTGCTCAAATATTTTTGCAGTGCCGTTGCCCTGATGTACGTCGAGATCGATGATTAATATCTGTTTGACTTGCTTTCTAAGTAACAGAATATTGGCAGCTATGGCAATATCATTAAATAAACAAAAACCTTCTCCCCTATCCGCAAATGAATGATGTGTACCACCAGCAATATTCATAGCCACACCATAGTTCATAGCATATTCTGCACATTTCAAGGTGCCGTTTGCGATATGTTTGCCACGTTTTACGAGTATATCTGACATAGGAAATCCTATATTTCTGATCTCCTTTTTATCCAGCATCTGGCTATTCAGTTTATCCAGATATGTTTGATTATGAGTAAGTAAAATATCTTGATCATCTAATGCTTCGGGATCAAAAAAATGGTCTTGTGTGACTGTACCTTCATACAATAATTGTTCTGGCAACAACTCATATTTCATCATCGGAAAACGATGTCCTTCGGGCAATTCATATTTGTATATTGGCGAATAAGCTATCTTTAGCATCGATTACTATCTTGTTACCGTAATATCACCTGAATATCTGTCTAAACCGAATTTACCATCAATTTGAACTTCTAGATAAAATACATACACGCCAGGCACAACAAAACTACCATTTATGGTGCCTTGCCATCCTTCTGAAGGTATGTTGGCAGGTATATCTTTTTTGTTAAACATCATATTGCCCCATCGATCATAAACCCTCATTACTTTTACAAGTCCAGTGACACCTTCTGGCAGTTGTACATAAAACTGATCGTTACTACCATCCCCATTTGGACTAAAGATATTTGGGAAAGTCACTTCTGAATTTACTCTTTCCACGGTGATAACCCGCAAGTCCACACAATCCTTACCATACATGTATTGGAGTGTATAAGTGGTGGTTTCTGACGGATTTGCTATTGGGTCGTAACAATCTGAACACGTCAATGTAGCAGATGGGGTCCACGATAGATCATATAATATATTATTTGGCGCATTTACATTCAATTGGGTATTACCGTTGGGTAATGGTGTCTGAGTGAGTGACACTATCGGACCACTGTTTTCATCTACCAATACAGTAAGTGTATCTATACAGCCATCTATTGACTCTACCGAAATAAAATACGATCCGGGAGCAAAAGACGTGGTAAATGGTAATGATTGAGCGGTCGAATTGACGATATTATTTATAGTTATTTCATAAGGGCCAGGATGAGACGCCAAATTAATATTAAATACTGCGTCGCTTCCATCACAGGCGTAATTTAATGCATGAATAAAGCTAAACGCTGAAAAATTGAGTTGAACATTAACTAAACTATCACAACCATTGGCCGCAGCACCTGTCAAAATATAGCTGCCTGATGGGTTGGCTTTATTGAATGTTATATTATTGACCGTAAGGGAAAAATTATCATTACAAGTAGCAATGTCATTTCTTCCAATCGCCATAGGTACAAATATCAGATTCACGTTAACGATACTATCACAACCGTTTTGGGCTTGATTTGCTAAGGTCACATTTCCAGCTGGATTAGCTTTATTAAACGTTTGATTTCCAATGGTTACACTATAGTTAATATCACAAGTAGATTGACTAAAAGTAGATAAACTAACAGGCAAAAACGCTAAAATTACTGCAACAACACTGTCGCACCCAGAGATACTTGCTCCTATTAATGTCACTGACCCGTTTGGATTATTGACATCAAATGTCTCTCCACCTAATATGAATTTATATGTTGGATCACAAGTTGAAAAACTAAATGTACCTGAAGAAAACAAACTAAAAGTAAGATTTACGTTGACTATACTATCGCATCCATTCACATTTTTGAGCGTCACCGAACCAGTTGGGTTTGCACTATTGAAAACTACATTTCCCACCGTTAAGGAATATGCTTGATCACAGGTTGTTTCTAAACGATTTGTGACGGGAGAAGCACTTACAAAAGTAAGATTTACACTGATGATACTATCACATTGATTGGCTATTGGAGACGCTATTGTAGTCGTACCTGTAGGGTTTGATGCAGAATATACATCACTTCCTACTGATAACGTACTTCCTGTACAAAGTGTTCTTACGATATTTCTCCTTGGGATGTTTTGTGTATTAAAATTAGATGTCACTATATAATTAAATCGACATCCTCCATCAATGATATTTAAACTATCTATTCGGAAGGTAAATGTCTGATTTAATGGTAGCATACCAAAATTATATGGACCTATAGCAGATGCACAAAATGTAACATCCAAAGGATTATTATCAATAACGGGCACTACATTTCTGTAAGTCTGTCCAACTGATGAAGTCAAAGAAAGGCTAAAGTTAGATCCTACTGCAGCATTATGATTTATGGTAAGATTTTTACAATCTCCATCACAAATATTAATGATAGGATCGAGTGTCAATATTGGTTTTAGTACACGACTTAAAGTAATGAAAGAAGTATCTCTTGGACATGCAACACCATCACCTACGATATATTGAAATGCTAAAATATTAAACCCAGAAGTATTAAAGGTTCCGTTACTAACCACATTGCCGTTATAATAAAACAATCCACCCAACGATGCCCCTGAAGATAGATAGTCGACCAATCGTATGGTTGAGCCTTCACAGTAATTAGAAATTCTATCCTGACCTGCGGTAACAATAGTTGCAAGATTTAATGTCAATGCAGCAGTGTCTGAGACGCAAGGATTAAGGTTTGCAGCTTCATATTGGAACACATAAGTATTGGGGGACAACCCAGCTGTATTCCACAAAGAATCTGTGAGGCCAGGTATATTGTTAGGATTAAGGAAGTTGCCCAAGGTATAACCACCATCCACCAAAGTAGTCAAATCTATTGTAGCGCCAAGACACAATGTAGAAGTGACGTCACCTCCTGCACTATTAAAAGGCTGAATAGAAAATATGGTATGAGACGTATCTGCGTTACAGCCATTTTCAGCAAGTGTGTACGTAAAATCATATGTTCCTTGGGGCAAACCTGAAAGATCTACATCTACAAGGTTACTCAAGTCTACATTAACTCCATTAGGTTGCAACCATACACCACCACTAGCGATAATACCAAGTAAGATCGAAAAATTCACTGAATCGGTACTTGTAATACATAACGATTGTGTACTACTATTTCCTGCATTATTTTCAGGAACGATATCAAAAGTAACTATAGCGGTATCTATGCCACAATTTACATCATTAACTACATAGTAAAAGGTACTAATTCCATTTGGTAAGGTACCCAAATCTACATTGACAGGATCTGCAACTGGCAAACCGCTATATTCCCATA
>JBBRJL010000320.1:0-4189 GCA_038219375.1 Chitinophagales bacterium
CACTCACATGTGGCCCTAAATTAAAGTATTATGAGTTGGTTCAAAAGACTGAAAGAAGGTATACAAACAGCCACAAAAAATAAGAAGGAGACACCTGATGGGCTTTGGCACAAGTGTACCCGATGTCAGGAAATGACTACGGTCAAAGACTTGAAAGCTAATTTATACATTTGTCCCAAGTGTGATTATCATACTAGAATCAATTCTACTGATTATTTTGAAGTAATTTTTGATGGTAAATATACGCGTCTTTTTGATGAAATAGTTTCTGTAGACATGCTGCAGTTTAAAGACGTAAAGACCTACGAAGATAGGCTTACAGATGCATATAAAAAGACTAATCTCAAAGATTCTATGTCGGTTGCTGCTGGTAAAGTGAATAAGTATCCTTTAGTGATTGCTTGTATGGATTTTGGTTTTATCGGTGGGTCTATGGGCTCTGTCGTTGGTGAGAAGATATCAAGAGCGATCGATTATTGTCTAGAAAACCGAACACCCTTAATGATAATCTCAAAATCAGGCGGTGCGAGGATGATGGAATCTGCTTTTTCGCTCATGCAAATGGCCAAAACTTCAGCCAAACTTACTTTATTGGCGAGGAAAGGTATTCCATATCTTTCATTTATGACCGACCCGACTACTGGTGGTGTTACTGCATCATTTGCAATGTTGGGAGACATAAATTTTGCTGAACCCGAAGCTTTGATTGGTTTTGCAGGTCCGAGAGTCATTAAAGAAACCATAAAAGTTGACCTTCCTGATGGTTTTCAGACGTCAGAATATCTTCTCGAGCATGGATTTTTAGATTTTATTGTCCATAGAAAAGACCTGAAAGCAAAGCTGGCAGACTTATTGGTTTGTTTTGATGTGAAAAAACCAGAACTCGAAGGGTCAGAGGTAAATGAATAAAAACTCTTTTTCTAATGGATTAAGATGAGCGATCAATTCGTTAAGGAAGTCTTTATCTTCACTTACTAAATATTGTAGCAAACTTTCCTTTCGTTCTTGTAGTCCGTGATCGGGGAAAAGCTTTGACTTAATATTTTTGATCTGATTGACAGAAACTTCTTCTTTTTGTTTTAAAGATCGTTTGAGTCGTCCTTCTATCGATTCCGTAGCTTTGATGATTTTGGTGGCTTCACCTATTACGAAATGTTCTAGTGTAGGGTCTATAGCTTTTGCTTTTTCTGCTATTGCATAAAATATTTCTGTAATCTTGGTTGTTTCAGCGTCTAACTCAAAATCTGTGTCCGAAGACTTTTTTAGATATAGAGACACAGCAGCATCCTCATCAAGCAACAACTCATCTTCTGTCATGCCCAATTTTGCCATTGATTTTTGGACAGACTTAGTGATTAGCATCACAGAGTTTCTTCTTATTAATACAGGGTAAAATACCCCAAAATATTCAAACTGCGACTTTCTTTCCAACCAATAAGCGATCTCGCCACCACCACCTATGTATGCTATATTTGGTAAGGTGAACTCCTGGAAAATCGGTCTTAATACTACATTTGGGCTGAATCTTTCAGGGTGGTTTTCGACCTCTGTCATCATATCAGCTTCGCTGAATGCTAAGTTCGTATTGTGAATTTTGTATAGCCCATCTTCGTATATTATTCTTTCTCTTGATTGAGAAGCCATGTAAAATAAATTGATATCTCTAGCAAAAGCTTGTGGCTTAAAGTTGAGTTTGTGCAGCTCGTTTTGGGTTTCGAGGACGATACTTTCACTTTTTCTTTCTAGTAACTCTTTCTTCAGGATAGGTATGAAATTTTGCTTTAATTTCTTATTATCCATATTGATAACAAGTAAACCAGTTTCGTTAAAAATATCATTCAACCAATTGAAAACGAAATCATTGTAATCTTTAGCATTATCTAATGCTTTAGCGAAAGAAGCACTCAATCCTTTACTGAGATCACTATCACCCAAGATATCAGAAACCGATTGTATTAAGTTATCTAGGTTGTTTGTAGTGAATTTTCCTACAGGTCCATGTTGATTGGTATCCCAAGTCAATGATTTGCCAAAGAGCTGCAACTTATTTACTTCTTCAAAATCGTGATCTTCGGAGCCATTAATAAAAACGGGTACAAATGTCTTGTCAGGATGTTCTTTTGACAAATGTTCACAAAGATGTATTGTGGAACAGATTTTATAAAAATAATACGCTGGACCACCAAGTATTATTGGTTGGTGGGCTGTTATGACCGTAAATGCATCTTCCGAAAGCAAAGCTTCTATATTGCTTCTCTGCTTTTCAGAAGAAGTAAACTTACTATATTGGTCATTGACCACTTCGTGAACTAAGCTTCTGTTTATCTTATTTGCTTTTCTATCTTTTATGGCTTGAGTTAAGCCTTCATCATCTGGAGCGTATTTTATAAATTTTGCTAATTTTTGATTTTGTAATTGGTAGAAAACATCCTTATGAGTTAATGCACTCACTCTCTCAAACCCGATTTTTGAAATACGCATAAAACGATCTTGATAATGAAATGATTGTGTAGGAACTTAGATGTGTTTTTTGATAAAAGCTATAGACTTAGTCCAAGCATCCTCAGCAAAATCTTTACTAAATTTAGGGTTACTAGGGTTTGCAAAAGCGTGGTCTGCAGCGTAGGAATGGATTTCTATTGACTTGCCTGCTTTCTCCATACTCGCTTTAAAGTCTGCAACTACTTTCGGAGTAATCCAACCATCCTCCTCAGCAAATATTCCTAATACAGGTGCTTTTATTTGAGATATTTGAGTTACATCAGTGACAGGCATACCATAATACATAACGCATGCGACTGCTTGACCACCAAGCAGGACAGCAGATTTATTTGACCAGGCACCACCAAAACACCATCCAATGGTTGCAATTTTTGCGTTTTTACCTGCGAAAGCTGCTGCACTAGTTATGATTTTTTCTAGACGTTCTGGCTTTGCTGATTGCATTAAAGCCGAAGCTTCTTCTCTTTTTGTGGCTGTTTTTCCATCATACATATCTAATGCAAATATGTGTGCATCTGGGAAAGCGTTATGTAACTTTTCGGCTTCATTTCGGATATAATCATTAAGTCCCCACCATTCCTGAATGACAAATATCCATTTAGTGGATGATTTACTGCCTTTAATATAGTATCCTTGACCATCACTTTCTCCAGAAATCGGAAATGTGGTGGTGACACCTGAGGGATTTTGCAGCGTGTATGGTAGTGGCTCTTCGTGCGTCAATACAAAACTTAAGTCTTTGCCCAATTGCGCAAACTCAGTGACAGAACTGGCACTACAACACGAAGGTGACTGCGCAATTGCTACTTGAGTTAACGATGTAGCGAATATGAAAACAATTATTTTATGGATGTTCATTATTTTGGACATTATATTTATTTATTGCATACCTGTTAGAAACTCTGTATTGATGATTATTGTTCATTTTTTCAAATTATTGTAGATCATTCTACGCTAAAATTTAGATGAAGTATTTTGTTACAATTAGATAGCTGAATGATATTTATTCTAACACTTACTTATTCCACAAAAAGGGATATCGGTACTTTCATCTATTTCTTCCACGCTTTTGTGCAGCACTCTAGCTTTAAGTTTATGTATTGATAAGCTCTCTTCGGAAAGACGCAATTGAATAGAAACTTTGCATTCTGATTCAAAGTTTTTTTCTGTTATTTCTATATCTAGTTCTTTGAGAATATTCATTATTTCTCCCATGTGGTCATAGCCAAATGTCAATTCATAGGTATTTGTGATATATTTCTCTACAATCAATGCTGTTGCCAATGCTTCTCTCGACGCTTCTTTGTAAGCATGTATTAGTCCTGATGCACCAAGTTTCGTACCACCAAAATATCGAATCACGACAATAACCGTATTTGTAAGTCCATGACTCATGATCTGTCCATAGATAGGTTTTCCCGCAGTTCCTGATGGTTCGCCATCGTCATTTGTTCGAAATCTGTTGTTATCTACACCAATTTTGTAAGCATAACAATAGTGTCTCGCTTTGGTGTGTAGACTTTTCAACTCAGTTAAAATCATTTCTAACTCATTTTCATCATCAAATGGGTAGCCATAAGCTATGAATTTGCTGCCTTTTTCCTTGTATTCGCCCATACAAGCTTCTGCTAAGGTAAGATAGGAATCAATGATCATAAGGTTAAGGTTGATATTAAGGCAAAGGTTA
>JBBRJL010000321.1:0-4188 GCA_038219375.1 Chitinophagales bacterium
CCGTACCGATTCAGAAAGTAGGTATTTATATTCCTGGTGGTACGGCTCCATTGTTTTCCACTGTGTTGATGCTTGCTATTCCAGCCAAAATAGCAGGTTGTGACCAAATAGTTTTGTGTACGCCACCTGATAAATTGGGAAATATACATCCTGCAATATTATATAGCGCTTTACTTTGTGGGATTACAGAAATAAGACTAGTCGGAGGTGCTCAGGCAATCGCAGCAATGACCTTTGGGACAGCGGAGATACCAGCCGTTTACAAGATATTTGGACCAGGGAATCAATATGTGACTGCCGCCAAACAACTCGCCCAAAACTATGGCGTTGCAATCGATATGCCAGCTGGCCCTAGCGAAGTTTTGGTCTATGGTGATGAGTCGTCTGTACCTGTTTTTATGGCTGCAGATCTACTCGCACAGGCTGAGCACGGGTCAGATTCGCAAGTGATACTTGTCCTTTCTGATGAAAATAAACTGACTGAAACTTTGGCAGAAATAGAAAGGCAAATAGTTGATCTACCTCGCAAATCAATCGCTTTACAAGCACTCTTACATAGTAAAGCAATAGTCATTGCTGATATAGATAAAGCATTTGAATTTATCAATTTGTATGCTCCAGAACATCTTATCATTGCTTCTGAGAGGGCCAGTGATTATATTTCTCTCATAAAGAATGCCGGGTCTGTATTTCTTGGTAATTACTGTCCTGAAAGTGCGGGAGACTATGCTTCGGGGACAAACCACACCTTACCTACCAATGGTTGGGCTAGAAGTTATAGTGGTGTCAATTTAGATGCTTTTTGTAAGAAAATAACTTTCCAAACCATTACTAAAGAAGGTATTACCCAATTAGGAAGTACCATTATCATCATGGCAGAAGGCGAACAGTTGCAAGCCCATGCTAATGCTGTGAAAGTAAGGTTGGAAACTTTTTAATAATCATTATTTACATAGTTTACCCATCGTCAATCCTTCCCTTAAAATGGAAGGACTTTTGAAATCCAAATTAATATCTTGTTTATTAATTTTTATTTTTAGCATGATAATTGTAAAATAAAATGACCGTATGTTACTTGAATCCGTATTAAATCTTGTCCGTTCCAATGTGGCGGCACTGACACCTTATAGCTCTGCAAGGGATGAATACACATCTGAAGCCAATATATTTCTAGACGCCAATGAGAATCCATACAATTGGGCATTCAATAGGTATCCTGATCCTTACCAAAGTAGGTTAAAAGAGGTCATCAGCGAATGGAGAGCCATAGATAAATCAAATATCTTTGTTGGAAATGGTTCGGACGAAATTATTGATCTGTTGATTCGGGCATTTTGCGAACCAAAAATAGACTCCATTATCGCATTACGTCCTTCTTA
The DNA here is from genome assembly GCA_038219375.1 of Chitinophagales bacterium. Lineage (GTDB taxonomy): Bacteria > Bacteroidota > Bacteroidia > Chitinophagales > Saprospiraceae > OLB9. Next base: position 1,380 of record JBBRJL010000321.1, read on the forward strand.
CGGGATGTACAAGGTATCTGCGGAGATCAATAATGTAGCCATTAAGTATAATGACCTTGATGATAAATTCCAAGTAGATATCATTTCTTTATTGGGTACATTTGATATACATGATAAAATACTGTTTATTTGCTCTCCCAATAATCCTTCTGGTAACTGTATGTCTATCGAAAACCTTAGCAAATTGTGTCAATCATTTTTAGGTTTGGTCGTAGTAGATGAAGCTTATATTGATTTTACATCAACGTCTAGTATGGTGGAGAAAGTGAAGGGATTTCCCAATCTCATCGTCCTTCAGACACTTTCCAAAGCGATGGGTGCCGCAGGTATTAGGTTGGGTATGGCCTTTATGCATCCTGAAATTGTAACTGTTTTGAATAAAATAAAACCACCTTACAATGTCAATAGTGCCACGCAGCAAATTGCCATAGATATCCTTTCGGATAGAGAAAATAAAAAGCAACAAGTTGAACAAATCAAAGTAGAAAGGACTAGTTTGGACCAATTTTTGAGACAACTAGATTTTGTAATTGAAGTATTTCCTTCAGAAGCGAATTTTATTTTGGTCAGGGTGAAAGATGTATTTAGATTATATGATTATTTATTGTCCAATGGCATCGTAGCGCGCAATAGAGATAAGGAATTCAGATGCCAAGGTTGCATGAGATTTACCATAGGTACAAAGGAAGAAAATGAACAACTTAAGGACGTACTTTTAAAATTTCAAACACAAAAATAAAACCTATGCAAAAGATATTATTTATAGACAGAGACGGCATCATAATCAATGAGCCACAAGATGAACAATGTGACCACATCGACAAGATGGATTTCCTACCGGGAGTGTTTTATTACCTAGGTGAGATCGTCCGAAAATTGGATTACTTGTTGGTGATGGTTACTAATCAAGATGGATTAGGAACGGATAGTTTTCCTGAAAAAGATTTTTGGCCTGTGCACGAATTAATGCTCAGATCACTCAAAAGTGAAGGTATCGTCTTTGATCAAGTGTGTATTGATCGGAGTTTTGCCCACGAAAATAGTCCTTATAGAAAACCCGGTACCGCCATGCTTCGTAAATATATAGATGGACCTTACGATCTTGCCAATTCTTTTGTAATAGGTGACAGAATCACGGATATGAGTCTCGCTTCCAATCTTGGTTGTAAAGGCATTTTACTCAATAGTTTTCAGTATGTGGGAGAAGGTGTCCCATACATTTCCTTGATAGCGGATAGTTGGAAAGAAGTTTGGTCATTTTTAGCGATCCAACAACGCAAGTCCAAAGTGGAACGTAATACGTACGAAACCAATATCATAGGAGTAATAAATTTGGATGGTGATGGTTTGGCAGAAATACGTACTGGACTTGCATTTTTTGACCACATGCTAGAGCAAATTGCCAAACATGGACAGATAGATTTGTTCCTAAATGCGGATGGAGATTTGGAAATAGATGAGCACCATACGATCGAAGACACTGCTATCGTGTTGGGCCAACTATTTTATGAAGCATTGGGCAAAAAAGCAGGTATTCAGCGATATGGATTTGCACTACCAATGGATGAGGCCGAAGCAAAGGTATTGATAGATTTTGGTGGTCGACCTTGGCTGGTCTGGGAGGTAGATTTCAAGAGAGAGATGATCGGCGATGTACCCACAGAAATGTTTTACCACTTCTTCAAGACATTTTCAGATCATGCCAAGTGTAACTTAAATATCTCTGCCAAGGGAACAAACGAACATCACATCATTGAATCCATTTTTAAAGCATTTGCAAAGGCAATATTGATGGCCAAATCAAGGGGTAGTAATGGGATGGAGATTCCTAGTACAAAAGGTAGTTTATAAAACCTGTAATTTCATAATTTTACTGCTAATTAGACAGACTTATTATTTTAGCAACATATTCTTTACATGGGATGAAGGATGTGCTAATTTAGAGGAATAAAATAATATATTAGAAATAGAAAGTAATTCTTTTTAACAAATACTTTATGACCGCAATAATAGATTATGGTGCAGGCAATACAAAATCAGTCAAAAACCTATTGGATAGACTTGGACAAGCTTATGTACTCACTGCCGACCCAGTTCTCATAGCTTCCGCTGATAGGCTCATCTTACCCGGAGTAGGCCATGCTTTGTCTGCCATGGATGCCTTGACAAAAACTGGGCTTATTCCTATTTTGAAGGCGTATAACAAACCTTTTTTAGGTATTTGTTTAGGTATGCAATTGATGTATGAATGTTCAGAAGAAGGCGATGTGGCTTGTCTGGGATTAGTACAAGGTATGGTGAGACGATTTGAAAATGATGGTCACCACAAAGTACCACATATGGGATGGAATACTATAAAAACCGAAGCAGGAAATCCATTGTTTATAGGTTTGCCCAATGATTCATTTGTGTATTTTGTACATAGTTATCATGCTAGCGTTTCGGATCATACCATAGCTAAGTGTGATTACATACAACCATTTTCTGCGGCTATCCAACACCAAAATTTTTATGGCGTACAGTTTCATCCAGAAAAATCAGGGTTGGTCGGACAAACATTAATTGAAAATTTTCTAAAAATAAAATAAAGTATGATGGTGGGTCGTCCCTTATGGGAATGAGGGTAGAGGGTAGGATTCACTACAATATTTATTTCCTGTTTACCCCCGGCCCCTGAAGGGGAGATTACGTCTTCGGTTGTAAATTGTTTTTTGATGAGAGTGGGTGGGTCGTCCCTTAAGGGAATGAGGTTATAGGGTAGGATTCACTACAATATTTATTTCCTGTTTACCCCGGCGATTGAAGGGGA
>JBBRJL010000322.1:0-4187 GCA_038219375.1 Chitinophagales bacterium
GGAGCAACACAGATAACAGGAATTGTCACGTACAATGGTACCACGGCTTCTTTTGATCCTACAGTTAATCTAGTTGCTGGTGCAATTTATACGGCAACTTTAACCAAAGGGGTCAGAAATACCGCAGGTACACCTATGACAAATAATTATGTCTGGACATTCACCACTGGCGTTGCTGTTATACCACCTACAGTCATATCGACAGATCCTATAAATAATGCTACGAATGTAGATCTGAATAAAACGATCACTGCGACTTTTAGTGTTCCCATGGATGCAACCACTATCAACACATCAACTTTTACGCTATTTCGTGGAACAACACAGATAGCAGGAATTGTCACGTACAGTGGTACCACGGCTTCTTTTGATCCTACAGTTAATCTAGTTGCTGGTGCAAGTTATACGGCTACTTTAACCAATGGGGTCAGAAATACAGCAGGTACACCTATGGCAAATAATTATGTCTGGACATTTAACACTATGGCTGCCATCGTGCCTACTGTCATTTCTACAGATCCAACAAATAATGCGATTAATGTAAGTATTGCCAAAACAGTCACCGCGACTTTTAGTGTATCTATGGATCCATCTACTATTAATTCCACCACTTTTAAACTCCAACAGAATAATATTAATGTAGTGGGCAATATAACTTACGTAGGTTCAACCGCTTCATTTAATCCAACAGGTGATTTGTTGCCAAGCACTATATATACAGCAACAATTACAACTGGCGCTAAAAGTGCTGCAGGTGTACCTTTAGCTAATGATTATGTTTGGAATTTTACAACCACTGCACCAGGTGGTCCCCAAGTTGTTGACCTTAATACGGTAGCCGCTTATGGGATTTTTGCAGGAGTGGGTATAAGCAATAATGCTGGCTTCAGTCAGATAGTCAATATGGATGTGGGTATAACTCCTGGAGTCAGGTCATCAGTAACTGGATTTCCACCTGCAACGATTATAAATGGTGCAATTTATGCATCAGATGATGCTACGCCTCCTGGCATTGCAGCTATTCTTACCGAGGCAAAACAAGATCTTACGGATGCTTATTTGTTTGCTGAGGGAGCTACTACACCTGCTCCAGTGATCGTCTCAGGAGACATTGGTGGCACTACACTCACGCCAGGTATATATAAAACCAACTCCACTCTTTTGATACAATCAGGAGACCTTACGCTTGATGCTCAAGGTAATGTAAATGCCGTTTGGATTTTTCAGGTCGCATCAGGATTTACAACTGTAGGTGGTGCTGGAGGTAATGTCATTTTAAGTGGTGGCGCACAGGCAAAAAATGTCTTTTGGCAAGTAGGTAGTTCTGCTACAGTTGGAGATTTTACATCTTTCAAAGGTAATATTCTTGCATTAACGTCTGTAACTATGAATTCAGGGGCAACTGCAACAGGCAGGATGCTGTGCATAAATGGTGCAGTGGTAATGACCAATACCAATTTTATTATTAGACCTTAAATTTAAAAAAAATGAACACATATATAAAATCAATCGATAGAGCACAAAAATATTTATGCTCATTAAAGCGCTTTATGCTTTGTATTATTATCTTGGCAGGCCTTCATTCATTTGTAAATGCACAAGTTTATAAATATGAAAAACCATCTTGGTGGTTTGGTGCTGCTGCGGGAGCAAATTTTAATTTTCACCGCGGATCTACCCAACAGCTTAATGCAGCCTTTACGCCACCAGTTGTTTTTCATGATGGCGACGGTATCGGGCTATATTTAGCTCCGCTTATCGAATACAATAATCCTGCTTCGGCTTGGGGTATTATGTTTCAGGCTGGTTACGATAATCGTAGTAGTACATTTGATCAAGTAATATCTGATTGTAATTGTCCTGCTGATTTATCTGTAAATCTAAACTACATAACTGTGGAGCCAAGCTTGCGATTCGCTCCTGGTAAGTCTAATTTTTATCTTTTTGCTGGACCTCGGTTCGCATTTAATATGGATAAATCTTTTACTTATACTTTGGGCAGAAACCCAGCCTTTCCTGACCAAGAGCTTACCCCTCCAGTCAAAGGTGATTTAAATAATGTAAGAGAAAGTTTGATTTCGGCTCAAATAGGTGCAGGATTAGACATTCCATTAAATTCTAGAGATAATAAAATGCAAGCTATACTATCTCCGTTTATATCATTTCAACCATACTTTGGCCAGTCCCCAAGGAATGTAGAGACATGGAATATCACTACTTTGAGAGCAGGAGCAGGACTGAAATTTGGACGCGGTAGAGAAATACCTATTGTAAATGCGGCTATGCAAATGGATGATATACAATTTACAGTAAAATCGCCCAAAAACATACCTTCACAGCGTGTAGTGGCTGAATCTTTTCCATTACGAAATTATATCTTTTTTGATTTGGGGTCAACAGAAATTCCAAAGCGATATGTCCTGCTCAAAAAAGATCAAGTAAAGGATTTTAAGGAAAATCAAGCCGGTGTATTTGAACCTGACAATCTTGCTGATAGGTCAGAAAAAGTAATGTTGGTTTATTACAATTTGTTGAATGTAATGGGTGATCGATTAGTTAGAAATCCTTCGGCATCTATCACTTTGGTAGGATCGTCAGAAAAAGGAGCAGAAGATGGAATGAAAATGGCTGAATCTGTCAAAAATTATCTTTCAAGTGTATTCGGTATTAATTCATCTAGGATAGTGGTGGAAGGAGGTTCCAAACCAAAACTTCCATCCGTACAACCTGGTGGCACATTAGAACTTGACTTATTGAAGGCTGGAGATAGGAGGGTATCCATTGAGAGTAATTCACCCGAATTATTGATGGAATTTGGAGATGTAAAAAGTAAATCTTTTAAGCCAATTCAGATTAAGGCTATTCAAGGTGCTCCTTTTGACAGCTATGTTTCCTTCAGTGTGGATGACAAAGATAATATCCTTAAATTCTGGACTTTGGAAGTTACTGATAAGAAAGGAAAGGTAAGAAATTTTGGACCGTATACTGGTAAAAATGTCTTTCTATCAGGCAAATCAATTTTGGGAGATCAACCCAACGGAGACTTCAAGATTGCCATGAAAGGCACCAAAGAGGATGGTTCAACAATCATAAAGTATTCAACTGCTGAAATAGTGCTTTGGACTCCGTCAAAAGATCAGGAAGGTATGCGATATAGTATCCTTTATGAATTTAATGATTCAAAAGCCACTGAAATTTATGAAAAATATCTGAATGATGTCATCACACCTTCTATTCCACAGGGAAGTAAAGTGTATATTCATGGCTATACTGATACCATAGGTGATGAATTAAATAACTATAATCTATCATTAGCAAGAGCAAAGGATGTACACAAAATTATGATGAATAGTGTAAAAAAAGCAGGAACAAAAGACGTTACATTTGAAGTGTATGGCTTTGGTGAAGATTCTGCATTATCACCATTTAAAAATAATTTACCAGAAGAAAGATTTTATAACCGTACCGTTATCATTGACATTATCCCCCAGAATTAAGTGATACATGTACCATCTTAGAACAGGCTGTCTTACAAATTGTCAGACAGCTTGTTCTATATGATAAAAAAGTAAAGCTCCCTGTAATCTGTTTTAGTTGACAGGGAGTTTTACATTTTTGTAGTGCACTCAGCTATGAATAAACAGCTCATAAAAACAATGTTAATTCCACGATTTGTTATATCTGAATCTTTGTTATAGAAATTCGTAACTATTCAGGTATAACCCCGAATGGGGTGAAATATTAGTAACCACGGATGTAAATCCGTGGAGAAAATGGAAAGCTACCTGATTTTGGCGGTATTTTTGCCTGAAAGTTGCAAAAATTGTTCTTGTCTGCTTTTGGAATGGACAAAATGACTTTAGTCCTACATACACCTGAATAGTCACAGAAATTCTATGATTTTATCTGATATAATTGATGGGTGAAATAAAAACTGACAGCTGCAAAACCTCACCCTTTGTGAAGTTTAAATATTGGCTAACAATTGAAGTTTCGGAAATATTAAATTATTGATAGTAAGATAATTACAAATAAAAAAATCTTATAGACAAGTCATTAATATGTTGCATACAAAGTAATCCAATAAACTTCATCTTTTTCATTAATTCTTCTTCATAAAATATTTTCATAGCGAAGGCTTTGCAAATATTATCTGAATCGACTAAATAAAAAATCTATTTATTTAT
>JBBRJL010000323.1:0-4178 GCA_038219375.1 Chitinophagales bacterium
GACGAGCAAATGTGAATCTTCGATACAGACTGAAAGATAATTTAATTTTTGGACTCAATGTACTATATAATCAGAGCTCTAGCAACAGCTTTTTTCTTTGGAAGAATGCAGGCTCAGGTGCTTTGCAACCATCTTCTGGTACCGTATCAGATAGGAAGGCAAAACGATTTTATATTGACCCATCCATCAGATATACAGACAAATATAACAACAAACACAAGTTGTTATGGCGTACTACATCAGTGAATAATGAGAATAATACTAACCAATCCAATAGTTCGCTCAATCATTATGGTGAGTACCAGATTCAGAATACTTTGTCAGGATTGGGTGTGACTTACACCGCGGGCGTAGTAGGAATATGGAATAAAACAGATTCTCAAATCCTAGGAGATACCACTTTTGAAGCTAGTTCTTACGCTACTTATATTCAGCTGGACAAATCTTTTGGTGAAAAATTGACTGTTTCCGGTGGGCTCCGTTATGAATATAACTCTCAAACTAGCCCGATATCCACTATTGATCCGACAGGAAAGAAATCAGATGATCAGGTGATTGCAAGACTTTCAGCCAATTATCAGCTTTACGAAAATACATTCTTGCGTGGGTCGTGGGGACAAGGCTACAGGTTCCCTACACTTACCGAGAGATTTGTGACAACTTCATTTGGTTCTTTTAATATTTTTTCAAATCCGGCATTAAGACCTGAATATGGTTGGTCATCAGAACTGGGTATCAAACAAGGTTTCAAATTGGCAAGTTTTAAGGGGTTTCTTGATTTTTCGGGATTTATATCTGAATACGAAGATATGATAGAGTTTACTTTCGGATCTGACGATAGAGGCCTTGGTTTTAGCCCACAAAATATAGGCAATACTAGGATTTCAGGATTTGAGATAGGCGTAATAGGACAACTAGAAGTTTTTGATATACCAATCAATATTTTCGGAGGATATACATATATCAATCCCATTTATAAAAATTTCGATAGCAGTGAAGAGATCAGAAATAGTGTCTCAGAAAATCAAAATGTATTAAAATACCGCGCTAGACATCAATTAAAAATGGATGCCGAAGCGAAAATTTGGAAATTTAAGTGGGGCGTTTCTCTTCAGCGAGTCAGCCACACAATCAATGTAGACAAAGCATTTGAACTTGTCCCCGGGATCAATTTTGATTTATTTGGGATAGCAGCATACCGAGACCTTAATAATAGAGGATATTATTTATTGGATAGTAGATTTGGCATTGAACTCCATAAGTTTACCTTGACTTTTTTGGCAAATAATATACTCAATCAAGAATACAGTTTGAGACCTGCATTGATAGAAGCACCGCGCAGTTTTGGGTTGAGAGTTGATTATAAAATAAATTAAAATAGCATTTTGTTAAAGATATCCCTGCTTACCGATCTTCACATTGATGTAGAAGGCTTTTTATTTCATGGTAAAAATGCAAGAATAAATTTTATCGATGTTCTTCATAATGCAGTGTCAAAAAATCCAAATCTTGTCGTTCTCACTGGTGATTTATGCAACAAAGCAGGAAATCTAGACATATACCATTGGATCAAAAAACATATGGACGCTACCGGAATTCCTTATTTGTGTATACCTGGCAATCATGATGATGCCATCTTAATGAAAGAAGTGTTTTATCCTGAAGAAGTTGGCTCAGAAAATGAACTGTATTTTATTAAGGAATGGAATGGTCACAGCCTTATTTTTCTGGATAGTTCACAATCTAAAATGTCAGATGAACAGTATATTTGGTTGAAATCAAAAGTAAATGAATCAAAAGAAAATGTTATTATTTTTATGCATCATCCACCAGTTTTAGCAGGCGCAAAACATATGGAGCCTAAGTTTGCATTTCAGCAAATGGATGAATTTCAGGCCTTGTGTGCAGGATTTCAAGATAAGGTATTTACAATTTTTACAGGGCATTACCACTTAGAACGGACTATTCAAAATGGGAATATAACTACTTTTATCTCGCCATCTACCTACTTACAGATCCATCCTGACTTTGAAGAGTTCAGATTATACCATAACAGGATAGGGTATAGAGAAATTACTTTAGGTGAAAATGGGTTGATTACTAATGTTTCATACTTAGCAGAAGAGGAATAATCAATAAAATAGATGAAGTTTATTGGTCTATTTTGTATGTACTATTGGTATAAATATGCTGATTGATATTGTTTTTGATCATTGATAATTAAAGGTTACATTAATTGGATTTAGTTTGATTTTTGTTTTTGCCCCATAAAGTATTACCTTTGCATTTTGATTTACCTAACCAAATTTTAATCACTAAATCATGCAAAAAGTATATATTGTTTCAGCAGTCAGAACGCCATTGGGAAGTTTCGGTGGTGGATTATCTTCTGTACCTGCTACACTACTAGGTGCTACAGCGGTAAGAGCGGCCGTAGAAAAAGCAGGAATTACACCTTCATCTGTTCAGGAAATTTTTATGGGTCAGGTAGTGCAAGCCAATGCAGGCCAGGCACCTGCTAGACAAGTTGCGCTAAATGCGGGTTTGAGTAATTCAACTCCTGCGACTACCATAAATAAGGTATGTGCTTCTGGTATGAAGTCTATCATGTTTGCAGCACAGTCTATTCAGCTTGGCCAAAACAGTGTGGTGGTAGCAGGAGGAATGGAGAATATGTCTGCAATACCTTATTATATGGCAAAGGGTCGTTATGGATATGGGTATGGAAACGCTGAACTCATAGACGGATTGGTCCGTGATGGACTTCAAAATGTGTATGACGGTAACGCAATGGGATGTTTTGCGGACGCTACTGCAACCAAGTACGAGATAAGTAGAGAAGAACAAGATGCGTATGCTGTCCAATCTTACCAAAGATCTGCGGCTGCATGGGAAGCTGGGAAATTTGCTACAGAAATTGCAGGCGTAGAAGTCAAAGATCGTAAAGGAAATATTAAAGTGATAGATCATGATGAAGAATATAAAAATGTGATGTTTGACAAAATTCCATCTTTGAGACCAGTTTTCACCAAAGAAGGTACTGTCACAGCAGCAAATGCATCAACCATCAATGATGGCGCAGCAGCTTTGGTACTGGTAGATGAAGCCACTCTAAAGACGCATAACCTTACACCATTGGCCAGCATAATTGCTTACGCAGATGGTGCACACGAACCAGAATGGTTTACAACAGCACCGGCTATTGCCGCTCAAAAAGCACTGGATAGAGCAGGCCTGACGATGGCTGATATGGATTACTTTGAAGTAAATGAAGCGTTTGCAGTAGTTGCACTTGCATTTATCAAACACTTCGGACTGTCGCAAGATAAGGTTAATGTAAATGGTGGAACAGTCTCATTGGGTCATCCTCTTGGATGTTCGGGAGCGCGTATTGTGACTACTTTGATCAATGTATTACATCAGAATGGTGGCAAATATGGTATGGCGGCTATCTGTAATGGTGGTGGTGGCGCAAGTGCAATGATCATAGAGCGATTATAAAAACATCAAAGGCATCGGTATTAAGATGTCTAAGATTTTGACAAAAAAGAGTTTTAACTGAGTAATTGGTTAAGGCTCTTTTTTAGTTTAGGTGCGTACTTTTATTGATTTGATACTTCTGTTCTATGATTTTAGATTTAGAGTATAAACGCAATTCAATAATAAGCGACGTTTTTATTAAACATTTCTATAATATATAACTAATTGAACGGAATTGCTAAGGGTTATCACCCAAATTATGTTAAAATTGCGTAAAACGCATACAACCAATACTAAATACATGTAATTTTGTCCTAATATGTTTTAATAGGTCTTATTTTTTAATTATTCTAAAAGTCTCAGAAGAATGAAAACAAATTTTTACACAAGATTCAAAACTGCGTCAGTTTTGATATTTGCACTCATGCTTATGTCAAAATCTTACGCCGCAAACGACAAGGTTGTTTGGCCATTTACCCTAAATTGTCCAGCAAATGTAACTGTAAGCTGTACAGATGAAATATGGAATCTCTCCATGTATGGTAATGCGACCTATACCTATGGTTATCACACCTACAACGCAGGTAGTCCGACAGTTCATTATTATCTTAATAGCTGCAACAGCGGTTATATCACTCGTACATGGACGATAGAAGATTACAATTGGAATTGGCACACTTGCACACAGACGATCTATG
>JBBRJL010000324.1:0-4172 GCA_038219375.1 Chitinophagales bacterium
GGTGGATGCTATCTATTCGACCATGACATTGAGAACAATGTTTACGGTAGACTCACTTTCTGATATTAAGGCAATGCAGATATTACCTTATGACAATAAAACATTAAAAGAAACCCTCGAAACAGTGAAATATGATGATGAATATAATAGAATATTTATGGTAGGTCATTCTAATACCATTCCTTCCATCACCAATACACTGGCAGGAAGAGATATTTTTACCAAGATATTTGAGGAATCAGATTTTGGAAATTTTGTGATCGTAGTCGCTAACAAATCAGGATCTACGGATGTTTACAAGCTTAGGTATTGATTTATATTGTATTTAACCTATAAAGCAGACGGTAGTTAAATTAACCCCAAAATGACATTTTATATACAGGCAAATCAATTTATAAAATAATCTGATTAAATGTACTTCAAAAGTCCTTCCTTTCAGTAGGGAAGTATCTAGGATGGGTAAATTTAGATTAACATTTCAAGAAACAAAACAAACTTTAAAGTTCAAAAACTCAATATACTATCAATGATTTCACCAAGATATAATCCTTCCGAAGTAGAGAATAAATGGTATAGCCACTGGATGGATAAAAAATATTTCCATTCAGAACCTGACGAAAGAGAAGCATTCAGTATCGTAATTCCACCACCGAATGTCACTGGTGTATTGCACATGGGCCACATGCTCAATAATACCATTCAGGATATTCTCATCCGAAAAGCAAGAATGGATGGCAAAAATGCTTGTTGGGTACCGGGAACAGACCACGCGTCGATCGCTACGGAAGCCAAAGTAGTCAAAATGCTCCGTGAAAAAGGTATAAAAAAAGGTGATCTAACCCGTGAGAAATTCCTAGAATACGCTTGGGAATGGAAAGAAGAATATGGTGGTATCATCCTGAAACAACTTCAAAAACTAGGCGCTTCATGTGATTGGGATCGGACCGCTTTTACGATGGACGAGACAAGATCAGATGCCGTCATCAAAGTGTTTGTCGATTTATATAAAAAGAATAAGCTCTATCGTGGCAAACGAATGGTCAATTGGGACCCCGAAGCCAAAACAGTATTGTCGAATGAAGAAGTCATCTTCGGCAACGAAAATTCAAAATTATACCACGTCAAATACCAGGTATCAGATAGCGAAGAATATATTATTATTGCCACTACAAGACCAGAAACCATACCTGGAGATACCGCTGTAGCTGTGCATCCCGATGATCCTAGATACGCACATTTGGAAGGGAAAAGCGTCATTGTGCCTATCTTAGGACGTGTTATTCCAATTATTAGGGATACTTATGTGGATATGGAATTTGGTACAGGTGCGCTCAAAGTGACGCCTGCACATGACGTCAATGACTACGAGATAGGCAAACGTCATGATCTCGAAGTCGTAGATGTATTTAATGAAGATGGTACCATGAGCACCGAAGCTCAGGTATATATAGGTGAAGATAGGTTTGTCGTTAGAAAGAAATTTGCAAAAGACCTAGAAGCGGCAGGGAATATAGATAAAATAGAAGATTATCAGAATAATGTAGGTAGGTCTGAGCGCACCAATGCTGTCATAGAACCAAGATTATCCCTACAATGGTATGTCGATATGAAAGCACTTGCTGGACCTGCTGCGGAAGCAGTTGCAAAGGACGAAGTTGAGTTTTTCCCTAAGAATCAGAAGAATATCTACCGTCACTGGATGGACAATATTAAGGATTGGTGTATCTCTCGTCAACTGTGGTGGGGACACAGAATTCCAGCATATTATTACGGTGAAGATGTATTCGTAGCGGAGACATCAGATGAGGCTTTGAATATTGCGCAACAAAAATATCCTGCCATCACAGCGAGTGATTTGCGTCAAGATGAAGACGTACTTGATACATGGTTTTCATCTTGGTTGTGGCCGATTTCTGTTTTTGATGGGTTCAATAATCGTAAGGAATTAGACTATTATTATCCTACATCTGTGCTTGTGACTGGGTGGGATATTATCTTTCTTTGGGTAGCACGTATGGTTATGGCGGGCTACGAATGGGAAGGGAAACGTCCATTTGATCATGTATATTTCACGGGAATGGTGCGAGACAAACAACGTCGTAAAATGTCAAAACAGTTAGGAAATAGCCCTGATGCACTGAAGTTGATTGAAGAATTTGGAGCTGATGGGGTACGATTTGGCATGTTGTCATGTTCGCCGGCAGGTGGAGATTTGTTATTTGATGAAAAACTGGTAGAGCAAGGTCGTAATTTTAGCAATAAAATATGGAATGCACTTCGTCTAGTCGATGGTTGGGAAATAGATGTAGACCTTAAAATGAGTGAAGGTGATGCCCTAGCTTTCCTATGGATACAGCATAAACTGACATCATTGGCTGGGGATATCGATAAAAACTTTAAGGAGTACAGACTTTCTGAAGCATTGATCAGTATTTATAGTTTTGTGTGGACAGACTTCTGCTCATGGTATCTCGAAATGGTCAAACCAGGATTTGGTGAAAAAATATCTATAGAAACCAAAGACAATACCATCGAACTATTCAGTCAGATTTGTTCGTTGATGCATCCATTTATGCCATTTATTACAGAAGAAATCTGGCATGCACTAAAGGAAAGGAAAGAAGGTGACGATTGTATATTGAGCACTTACCCTAAGCCTAGTGGTTTTGATCAGATCATCATAGATAGGGTAGAGCAAGCCAAAGATATCATCACCAATATCAGAGATATCCGTAACAAAAACGGTATCAAAATGAAAGATGAACTCGATGTCTACCTAGTAAAAAGTGATAGATCAGATGCTTTATTGACACAATCTGGCTGGTCGGATATCTGTATCAAACTAGGAAATCTAAAGCAAATAGCCGTTACCGAAGACGAAAACACCTCAGGGATAGGATTTATCTCTGGCACTGAAAAATGTATCGTTGTCATGGAGCAAGCGATGGATGTAGCCGCAGAATTGGATGAAAAACGTAAGGAACTTGTCTATCAGAGGGGATTTGTAGCTTCTGTACAAGGCAAACTCAGCAATGAAAGGTTTGTCAGTGGCGCTCCTGAAGCAGTCGTAGCCAAGGAGCAAGCCAAACTCGCTGATGGTCAGGAGCGAATCAAGATATTGGAAGAAGATATTAAGAGGTTGGAAGGAATGGTTGGGTAAATAATATCATTGTCTTTCCGCATATCTGCAGGAAATGAAAAGGTTGTTTTACTTTTTTAAAGTTGTGCAAAGACTTTTTTAATACGGCATCAATTACTAATGATTTTAGCATGTAAAGTTATGCATCTAATTTGCGTTTGCCAATATTCATCAAAATTTTTTAAATCATTGTCAGACTGAAATTCTGTATTTAGTATCCAATTGTATTTATAAAATAGTTTAAAAATATAAGAACCTATTTTTTATTATGTCATTGAAAAAAAATAGCTACATAGCCTTCGCTACGTAACTATTTTTTGAAGAATAATCAATGAAAAGAATGGAGTTGATTGGACTATTTCTTGTGGACTATTGGTATAAAGTTTTTTTTATAATTCGAGACTTACGTTAAAACTTACTTCAATATCTGTCTCTCCACCTGCATTAGTGATGTTGCCGGCAGCTACTCCGCTTGCAGTTTTGTTGGGTTCGTGGCGTAGGGTTATTTTAATCGTTGCTGTACCTGTTCCTGTTGCTGTGACGATTGATTTGATTCCAATAGGGTTATTGTTGGCATCTTTATCATCATAAGCTATGGTTAGCACGGAAGATAAAGAAGTGGTGGCAACTTCATAAAAAAATTGATGTTCTTTCGCTTCTTCTTCGATCTCTTTAGTAATAACATCAGCAGGTGTTACGGACTCATTGAGTAAGTTTAAGGTTCCATCATAGACTTTCCCCGATTTTAATATTCCAGAAGTTATCACAGGTGTGTTGCCACCATCGCCATCTAGATCTTTGAAAGAAAGCTTGACTACATCTCCACCACCTCTAGGGGTAAGCGTGTATTCTAATGTGGTGATTAATTCTTCTTCATTGACAGGATCTGGATCTTTGTCACATGAAGTCAGGAAAACAAGCATCAATACGCTGCATAAAAAACTAAACTTAGTTGTCATAATAAAAGTATTTAAAAAAAATTAAAAAATCGTTTTGATATTAAAGGTAAAATTGCGACCCATCTCATCAGAGA
>JBBRJL010000325.1:0-4133 GCA_038219375.1 Chitinophagales bacterium
ATGATGTCATTATGTTCGAATATTAAGGTATCTCCCCAGATATATGTGGTTACGTCATGACTTGATGCATGGACAATCAATGTTTTTTTATCTAAACCCGGATCAAGTACATCAATTATCTTTACATAAAAAGCAGTATCATTCCCATTATTCTGAAATCGGATGGTATAATCCAATCGCTCATCTCTGAGTGTATAATTATCATCCCCTATCCTATCTGGCCAACTACGTTTATCATTCGGATCGAAACTACATCTGATGATACCGTTATAATTAAACCTTGAAATAGTATCGCCTTCTGTTGAGATTAAAAGTGCTAAAAACTTTAGCGTATCAAATTCAAATGATACACCAGGGATTTTGATATCAATGAAGGCTCCAAATTGTTGACCCGGACTTAGATCTTGGATTGTCCACTCAAATCTTTGGGCATCTTGAATGTCAGGAAGTGGAACAGCATAGTCGGAACTTGTTTTTTCATCTATAATCACCACAAACCGGCCAGAACTTTTCTTATTGCCGAGATTCATACAATTGGTATATAACCTAGTGGTTGAATTGCATCTGAGCCATGTAGGCGTAATACTTGCTTTTCCAATGAAGGATGGAAGTAATGGTGTAAAACCTACAGTATCATACTCAACCGCCTGATTTAATATAAGGTTTTTAACTTTGAGATTGTTTTGCCATTGGCCGAAGGGCATCAAATAATTTAACTCGTATGCTCCTGTATCTAGTCGCACCACGAGATTGCCGTTAGCATTTGTGAGGCCATTAAAACTATTGCCCGTCACAGAGACGTTACAATTTGGTAATTTACTATCTTCATTCACATCATAGATGCCATTACCATTATTGTCCACAAAACTAAAGATATAAAGGTCGCTTCTTGCAGCCGCAGGGGCACAATCTTCATTTTTGACAGTAACGGTAAGGGGTTGAGACGAACAGTTTGGACTATTGAAAACTAGCATCGCTGTTCCTACTGAAAAACCTGTGACTATACCAGCATTGCTTGCGGAAGCGACGGCAGGATTTGAGCTTATCCAAGTTCCACCTGTATTTGGTACTATCGTAGTAGTTTCTCCAACACATATCTCTGATGGCCCTATAAAAAATGCGGGTAATGTATTGCTTACTTTAATTATATCGGTTGGTAATGATGTGCAACCTGTAGCTGTATTTGTAAATACAAAAGTAACTGTCCCCAAGCCTAACCCTGTTACAAGTCCTGAATTTGATACTGTACCAACTGCTGGGTTAAAACCTGACCATGTTCCACCTGAATTAGGTGCAAGAGTTGTGGTAAAACCTACACAAATTTCATCACTTCCCGTAATAGATACAATGGGAATTTCTTCCAAGGTTGTGATCTGGGTTGCTGACGCTGAACATCCATTTGCATCAGTGACGGTAACAGTTATCTGTCCAGGTGCACCAAAGAATGTATTAGGAGTTGTTGCCCCTATAGCCCATAAATAACTTCCACCACCAGATGCAGTTAGCATAGTAAGAGTACCCGGGCAAACAGAAGTATCGCCTTCTATTTTAGCTATAGGATTTGCATAAACATCTTTGACACTTGTCGTATATGTGCAAGAAGTGCCTGCATAATTGTATGTAAATGATACTTTCCCTGTTTTTATTGTCTTTATCTGACCCGCTGTGGTGACAGTGGCAATGGTTGGATCACTACTGACCCAATTGGTTGCATTGACATTATTGGTATTAAATGTTTGATCTACACAAAAGGTAAAAGGTAAAGACACATTTAGTTTTGGATAGACCGTCACAATAAAGGTATCTCGATAAAACTTACAATCTCCGATCTTCTTAATGGAAGTAGCCACATATTTTTGTGTTTGGACAATATTGGTTACATTGACTAGTGTATCCGTGATCGAACCTTGATTATCGACAAAGTAATGATTTTTAGCACCTGTTATTAGGGAATTTGATATAGCGATGACATCAATATTAAAAGAATCTGGATCTATTACAGACAACTCTAAGTTCAGAGCAGTATTGGTACATCCTTCGCTATTCGTCGCTCCAGAGACATTTGGCGTATTGTTATCACTGCATGTAATTTTCCAATTTGGTCCTTTCTGCGCATAATCCAACTTACACTCTGCTACTGGATCGTTCCAGCAACCAGTGACACCTGCAGATGTAGTTTGGAAATTGACATGCAAATCTTTAATCAACTCAAAGTTATCTTCAGGTGTCAATTCTTTGACCTTCATTTCAAAACAAAAGTGGATGTCTGCTACGATTCTATTCAAGCCAAGATGTTTAGATGGCGAACAATCTTCCATATCATATGGAGAGACATCTCTATTCCAAAACCAACCTCCAGGTAAAATAGAACCACGGTTAAGTGGTGCTGAACATGGGCAATTGTCTATGATGGTATTACAAATTTTAAGTGATTGTGACAATGAGTCAAAATATGTGCACAGGATTGGTAGTTGTTGCATTGCATAAGCAGCACAAAGTGAGTCTGTGGGTGAATGCCAAGTCACTGAATCAGGTGATATAGTTACTGCCGTAGGATCAAAAGCACTCATATCCCATCCATATCCAAAATCAGGGATGATGCCATGAAGGGCATCAGCTCCTGATTCTGATGCATCATACTGAAAATCTAGGCAAATCGTAGCTGTCTCTCCAGGATCAAAAAGTGGGTCATCAAGTGATCTATTGCTACTGCGCTCTGCAATGGTAAATTCTGTAACATTAGGTTCTGAACCAGAACCGAGACAGGAAACACAGGCAGATGTTTGTTTAAGAGATAAATTAAAATAGGGATCATCAAGTAGTCCTTCCCCACTTAATGCAAGGTAAAAACGATTTATGCCTTTGGGAATACCTATAGAAAACGAGTTATTACCATTACCATCTGTACCACTACAGCTTAATGGGTAACCTGGTATTCCACCTTCTACTAAGGTCAAGTCATCACAATTACCCTTGTAAATAGAAATAATCGGTTTCCAATTTCCATTGGTACTAAAATATGTTTGAAGCTGCTTTGCATTAATATCTACTTCTACTTCATACCAAACAGTAGGTAATTCATCTGCGCCACAAGTGGAAATTATAGTTTCAGGACATGCAAAGGCTAAGCATCCTGCAATTTGCGTACTAGGTGAATCCCCACAATCAAGATCTGTGTTTGACATTATTATTATGCTCGAAACATCTACACATTCGTCATCAGAAGCACAATTGCCAATAATAGCTGGTCTTATGGAAATGTTGAATTCATTACAAAATCCATTACCATTGGACACCTTTAACCAAATAGTCTGTCCGGAAGAATAACATCCTATATTAATGGGTCTATAATCCTCACCACATACATACGCGAATTGGTTAACAAGATTGGAAGATGGTGTGTTATTTGTGCCTGAATAAATTTCAAGTGACATATTTTCATCGTATTCATTATTGCCAATGATAAAAAAAATGACTGAAATCCAATCTTCTTGCCCCGTCACATATTTATACCAAACGCTATTATACTGAGATTCAACACTACAGGCGCTATTCGGAAGATCCGATTCAGGATCATCTCCATATCCTGTAGCACAACAGGTGGTCCCTATTTGTTGATTGTTGAGCACTAGGGATGTTGCCGTAGTAAAGTAGTCATTGGCAGGTGGTGGACATTGTGCATTCAGATGAAAAGCCACAAACAAGATCATTTTCAGAAGTAGTACACATCTTAATTTCATTTTTTAATTATTTGGAGTTTATAAAGATTGAATTAAATTTAAAACAGCTATTTTGTATTAGTATTTACAGGTATTATCTTATATCAAATTAAAAAAATACAAAAATTACATACACTTTCCAAGCCAAGACAAATATGTCGATATGACGAAGAAATGATATATGTTATGTAAAACCGTAATAAACGAAAATGGGAATTGCAGTAGAAAATAAACAAACTTCCGATAGACTTAGATTGATTTATATTTAATGCATCACAAAGTTAACGTAAATATTTTAAATACAATACAATTTTATCAAAAACATGCAAAATAGCGAAACATTATTTCTTACTGTCTCCTTATTATAATACGATCTAAAAAAACAACATAAATATTGTTTGGTACCTAAATATC
>JBBRJL010000326.1:0-4127 GCA_038219375.1 Chitinophagales bacterium
CTATTTTCATGATGGTACTGTCTTAAAAGGTCTATCAGATGCCCATGTGAAGGGACTCGAAGTTAGTTCTGGTTCATTGGGGCATGGCTTATCTGTAGGTGTAGGTTTAGCTCTAGCCGCCAAGCGTAAGCATATGAATCAACGTTGCTTTGCGATCGTGGGTGATGGTGAAATTAACGAAGGCGCAATATGGGAAGCTTTGCTTTTTGCAGCACATTTTGAACTCTCAAATCTATTGGTCATCGTTGATGAAAATGGCTATCAAGCAATGGGAACGACTGATGAAGTGATGAACCTTGGTAATATAGCGGATAAGTTTCGAGCATTTGGGTTTGAAACTAGAGAAGTCAATGGGCATGATGAACTTGCATTAGATCGAGTAATTCATGACTTAATGAATCTAAATTCAAAAGCTCCCAGAGCGATCGTTGCTCATACTGTCAAAGGTAAAGGCGTATCATTTATGGAAGGCGATAATCGCTGGCACTATACTCGGCTCACTGAAGACACATACAAATCCGCGATCGCCGAGCTTAAGTCACAGGAACCTTTGCCAATATCATGAGAAATGCTTTTTCGAGCGCTTTAGTTGCAGCCGCTAAATCAGATCCTCGCATCCTTTTACTTACAGGCGATCACGGCTACGCCCTATTTGATGAATTTCGTAAAGCCTGTCCCGATCAATACATTAATGCTGGTATTGCCGAACAAAACATGGTAGGCGTAGCCGCAGGATTAGCAAAAGGTGGTTTTCGACCTTTTGTGTATGGACTAAGTGCTTTTGTGCCAATCCGTGTATTAGAACAAATTAAGCTAGATGTTTGCTACGAAGAGCTACCAGTAGTATTTATCGGTGATGGTGCAGGGGTAGTCTATAGTAGTCTCGGCTCCAGCCATCAGAGCACAGAGGACATAGCAGCTTTGCGCGCAATACCTAATATTACGATTTTGTCACCTGCCGATCACTATGAAATGACCCAATGCATGAAGCTAGCTTTGACATCAGCTCGTCCAGTATATATACGTATGGGAAAAGCCGATTTACAAACAGTGCATAAGTCTTTACCTGATTTTCAATTTGGCGATTTGTGCAATATCAAACAAGGAACCAACAAAATGTGTCTTATTGCAACTGGATCTATGGTATCGACTGCAATAACAGTTAGTAAAGAGTTTGAGGATGTGTCAGTGTGGAGTGCGCCATGTATTAAGCCGTTAAATATAGATAAGGTTATAGACATTGCCCGATCGCATGAACTTATAGTAACGTTGGAGGAGCATTCAATATATGGAGGGCTGGGATCGGCGATCGCGGAAATAACATCAGAATATTTTCCGACTAAAGTACATAGAATTGGTGTCAAAGATAGATTTTCTAAATTCTGTGGAAGTTATGAGTATCTAATTCAAGAACATAAGTTGGATGCTAATTTTGTTTTTGATTCCATAAAGGAATTAAGTAAGTCTACAGCCTATTTAGGCTGTAAATAAGACGGGCTAACGCTTGTGTACTGGTCAGCTAATGTGGGATGAGTTCTGGAACGTCCATTTCATTCCGATAAAAAAGACGCAAATACGTTGATCCCGATTTAGCTGACCAGTGCCCTATACGATTACCCCGCAGACTAGTAATCTAGGTTGAAATCAAAATTATTGACGAGCCAACTTTGGGCTATCTATTTAAAGGCTAAGAGCTATTTTATTTTCAGATTGTCCTATTTAATGTAATTAATCCATTATATTTCAGCAAAGTCAAAAACATGACAAACAAAAATTTTCTTTTAAGCATTGCAATCCCCACTTATAATAGATCAATAGAGCTTAATCAGTTGTTAGGTGAACTCTTTTTTCAATTAGAGAAATGTACATTTAATCTAGAAATATGTGTATCTGACAATGCATCTTCTGATGGCACTTCAAACGTTATCCAGAGATATTTAGACCGAAAGCCAGACAATTTAACTCTTAAGTATTTTTTGAATCACGAGAACTTAGGGGGAGACAAAAATATTGAACTAGTAATTAACAGGTCAGCAGGAGAATATATCTGGTTATTGTGTGATGATGATTTACCTGCGCCCGATGCAATAAAACGATTACATACGTTGATTTCAGAACGTAAAGAGTCAAACATTAGTCTTTTTTTCATTAATAGATCTATTGAAAACTTAGAAAGAACTGAGGTTATTGTAGAAAGAGAACATGAAATAAACAACGATATATGTTTTGCAGATGGCAAAGATTTATTTGACAAATTCTTATCTAGCATACTTACCGCCTCTTGTCTTGTATTAAAAAAAGAAGCTTGTTGCGGTGAGATCAAAGATAAATTTATAAATGGTTATCATTGCTCTCCAATGGCACTTGCACTGCAAGCACTTAAGAATGGCAAAGGATACTTTGTTAGTTCTCCTCTAGTTATCTATCGCGAAGGTGACAGGTCATCTTGGTCATATCTGGCGTTTACAATTTACTTTTATTTTATTCCATTTATCATAAAAAATGTTATTGTGTTTGGTTTTGATGAAAGTAGCTATAAAAAAATTATAGACGAAAGGGTTTGCAAGCATGATTTCAAGGTCTTTCTTTTCGACTGGAAGTTTACCACCGACAAAAGAATTCAAGAGAATATCAACTGGATGTACTTTTTGTACCTCTATAAAAATGAAATAATCAAAAAACCATCTATTGTTCTTTATGCGCTTTGCCCCAAGTTAATAGTTAGAATTTTCTTGAAAATCGAAAGGATAATACTGAAGTCAAGGAAGTTTGGATTTACTACGTAAATAACCTAAGTTGCTACCTATCAAATACTACGGTCAAAACAAGTTACAAATAGCCTCGTTCAGCCTTAAATATCAGTATTTTCACGAAAATAACTAATGTTTTTTATGTTAAATTATGTGTAACCGTTTAGAGGGTGATCAGGAAAATGCTCTACATAGAATTAGACGGAATCGTTATGAAAAATGATTCTAATTGATTTACTAGCAATAATTCTGAGTAGTCAAAGTCCTATATCGGGTGGACAATCGCCTTTAAGACTTCTTTGACGCACTTATCCTGTTATATCAATTTTACCAATCCTCTACAATACGAGGGTTTCGGGTATTTCGGCAAATATGCTATCCCCCTGAACGGTTATGCAAAAAGAAATGTAGCAATTTATGATTGTATAGAAAATGTTAGTTTTGAAATTATAGATCTTGATTTTTCTGTAGCGCTAACTCAATCAACATAGTGAAAAGGAACTCTATCTCCAAAAGTAATTCAATGGTCATAAAAAAACTATATAACTATATACTCTTTCGTTCCAACAATATATTATTCAGTTGTATTTATAATTTAAGGAGTTTTTTATCGGCTTTGCTATATGTTTTATCCGAACTAGAATCTCTAATAGTCAGACCTAACGGAAATCCTATTTTAAGGAAAGTTTTTCTAAGGATAAATAATATTAAGTTCGGAAAATGCTGCTTTTTTGGGCATGGATTTCATTTATATAAGTCCAATGCACAGTTAGTCATAGGAGAACGAGTGTGTATTGGTGAAAACGGCGGTATTTACTTGCACGATGACATTGAAATAGGTGATGATTTTTTAGCCGCTCCTGGATTAACTATAAATAATGGTTCTCATAATATCGAAACTTTAGAACCAACTTCAGCTAAGATAAAAATCGGTGATCGTGTATGGTGTGGTGTAAATGTAACTATTGTTGCTGGGGCAAATATCGGTGATGACTGTGTTATTGGAGCCAATAGTCTTGTTCTTAGTGACATTCCTGCTAGGTCGCTAGCTGTAGGTATACCTGCAAGAATAATTAGACAAAACATCAGAACTTCTTCAAATGTATGGAGTTGCTACACACATTAAATATACAAGTACCAATAATTAATAAGTAAGATTACAATTAAGTGTATTTAGAAAGATTCTTGAACCTCATTGGATATAGGAATTATGTCCATCTTGGTTGAGAGATAAATCTTTTATTTGTGTTCAAAGAGAAGTAGGTTTATCACAAAGATTTATTTGAAATAATGCAGAAAAAAAGTGACTGGTTGGATTTATCTCTAGAAGGTCAAAGAAATATTTTCAGTGATTTTCCTATTAGCATAGTTGATATA
>JBBRJL010000327.1:0-4108 GCA_038219375.1 Chitinophagales bacterium
AGTTTTTTATAGTCGACCGATAAGCTTAGCGTCCTCGCTTAGCTTAAATTAGTTCAAGCGTCCGCGCTTAAGTTTCGGCAAATCTAATAATATCAGGAACTTTACATTTCATTACCTTGGTACTTCTAAAAATAAATTTATCAAATGGAGTAACTGTTCAGGGTATGTAGGACTAAAGTCATTTTGTCCATGCCAAAAGCAGACACGCACATTTTTTGCAACTTTCAGGCAAAAATACCGCCAAAATCAGGTAGTTTTCCATTTTCACCATGGATTTACAACCGTGGTTACTAATATTTGACTCCATTCGGGGTTATACCTGAATAGTTACCAAATGGATACCATTATAATAAAAGGAAATAAAAAACAATCTAAGCATTCCACAATTACAACAATTCACCAAATCAGCATTTCAGCGATTCCACCAAATCAGCAAATTCAACATTAAAATATAATGGAACAAAATAACATACCACCATATCAAGATGACGAGATCACCCTCAAAGAACTCCTTGAAAAGTTAATGGAATTCTGGCGAGAGCTTTGGGCAAAAAAATGGTGGATTATCTTGATCACCATACCATTTCTAGTCTATTTTGGATACAAAGCCAAGACTAGTATTGTCACTTATACAGCCGTTTTGACCTACACGTTGAGTGATGGTGGCGGCGGAGGTGGCGGGCTTTCGGGTATCTTGGGTTCCTTTGGATTGGGTAAAGGTGGAAAAGTAAACCTAGACAGAATCGTAGAATTATCAAAGTCTAGAAACATCATCCAAAGGGTATTATTTACTAAGGTTACACTCGATACTATCGGTGAAACACCAGATTATATTGCCAACCATCTTTTGACGTTATACGAACTCGATAAAGAATGGACTAATGACAAAAAAGATTGGACTGGTTTTAGATTTACTTCAGATAGTATCAAGTCATTCAGTATTGATGAGTTATCAGCACTTAAGAAATTGCATGGTAAAATAGTAGGAGGGAAAAACATCAAAAACCCAATATTTTCTAACGGATTTAATGAAGATACAGGCATACTTTCTATTGTGTCCAATACAGTTGATGAAGAATTGTCCATCATCATTTGTAATGAAGTTTATAAACAATTAAAAAAATATTATGAACTCAGTAGTACCAAAGGCGGACAAAATACTTTTAAATTTGTAGAAGCAAAAAAAGATTCTATCCTCAATTTGTTAAAGGGTAAAAAATATCAACTAGCAAGATTTGAAGATTCTCATCGTGATCTAACAGACCCTTCATTATTGGTTCAGAAAAGTATGATTGAGACAGAAATAACGAAACTGACATTAATGTACGGTGAAGTAACCAAAAACTACGAAATAGCAGATTTTTCATTAGAGACCAGCACACCTGATATCACTATAATTGACGAGCCGCTCCCACCTTTAGACCCCATTGCGATGTCCTTACTCGTTGAGTTAATCAAAGGCGGATTATTAGGTGGATTACTAGCGGCAGGGTTTTTTATAGCCCGAAAGATTGTAGTGGATGCTATGAAGTCGGGAGTAAACGTTTAATTGTTTAATGTTTTATGAGTGAATTGAAAAAATATTTCGCACACGAATCATCTTACATTGATGAAGGTAGCTCCATAGGTGAGGGAACCAAAATCTGGCATTTTTGCCACATCATGTCAAATTGTATCATTGGTCACCATTGTAATATTGGTCAAAACGTAGTCATTTCCCCAGATGTAGTTTTGGGAGACAATGTCAAGGTTCAAAACAATGTATCCATTTACACTGGAGTTACTTGTGATGATGATGTTTTTCTGGGACCATCCTGTGTATTTACCAATGTCATCAATCCGCGTAGTGCCGTCAATCGCAAAACGGAATACCTAAAAACCCACGTTGGCAAAGGAGCGTCCATAGGCGCAAATGCTACCATCGTTTGTGGTCATGATATTGGTAAGTTTGCTTTCATAGGTGCAGGTGCTGTGGTGACCAAACATGTGCCCGATTATGCATTAATGGTAGGGAATCCTGCTAGGCAGTTGGGATGGATGAGTGAGCATGGACATAGGTTGACATTTGATGATAAAGGTATTGCTATTTGTGCTGAAAGTGGTGAAAAGTATAGACTGATGGATGGAAAGGTTAGTAAAATTTAACCACTAAGTCCACTTAGAAGTCACTAAGAAAACTAAGTATTTATATACGTTTCGTGGTCCTTGGTATCCCTTAGTGTTAAAGTACAAACAATTTATTACACCTTAAATCAACTTTTTACGGAAATTACGAAAAAATAAGTAAATCAATTAGCATATAAAATAGTAGGCTGTGCAATAGAAGTTCATAAATAATTAGGCCCTGGCTTACTTGAGAGTTTGTATGAGGAGTGCCTTGTTTATGAATTGATAGAAAAAGGATTAAAAGTAACTTCACAACAACAAATTATCCCACTTTAGAAAGGGATAGAGTGCAAAAGCAGATTGAGATTTGATATTATGGTGGAAGATCTTGTCTTAGTAGAAAATAAATCCACAAACGGATTTTCTTCTGTAGATCAAGCCCAACTATTAAGTCATATGAATATATTGAAAAAGCCCAAAGTACTGCTAATAAACTTTAATCTAATCAATATCACTATAGAAGGTTTAATTCCTTTAGTTAACAAATATTTTCAGAAATTATCTGAGTAAAATTTCACTACTAAGTCCATATAGAAATCACAAATAGAACTAAGTAATTATATAAGTTTAGTGTTCCTTAGTGTAGGTCTTAGTGTTCCTTAGTGGTAAAATAAATCTTACAACCCAACAAAAATAATGAAAAAATTTGCCTTAATTGGTGCAGCAGGATACATCGCTCCACGACACATGCAAGCCATCCGCGATACCGGCAATGAACTTGCTGCTGCCGTGGATACCAATGACTCCGTAGGCATAATTGATAGTTATTTCCCACAAGCGGCTTTTTTTACTGAGTTCGAGCGATTTGACCGACATCTTGAAAAAATAAAACGTGCAGACAAACCTGTCGATTACATCAGCATCTGTAGCCCCAATTATCTCCACGATGCACATATACGCTTTGGACTTCGATATGGTGCCGATGTCATCTGCGAAAAACCCATTGTGCTGAACCCGTGGAATATTGATGCACTCGAAGATATGGAAAAAGAGACAGGACATCATGTCTTCAATATCCTCCAACTTCGGCTTCACCCAAGCATCATAGCATTAAAAGAAAAAGTAGCACAATCACCTGCCGACAGAATATTTGATGTAGACCTTACCTATATCACATCTCGGGGCACATGGTACTACACTTCATGGAAGGGCAGCACGGAGAAATCAGGTGGTATCGCTACCAACATAGGTGTCCATTTTTACGATATGCTTCAGTGGGTATTTGGTCCAGTCATAGAAAACATTGTACACATACACACCCACGATCGTGCTGCTGGATATTTTGAATTTGCTAAAGCTAAAGTCAGATGGTTTCTGAGTATCAATGCTGACACCTTACCAGAAGATGTAAAATCTAGCGGTAAGCGCACCTATCGCTCCATTAATATCGAAGGAGATGAATTGGAATTTTCAGAAGGATTTACAGATTTACATACCTTAAGCTATAAAGACATTTTAAATGGCGGTGGTTTTCGCATCGGCGAGGCACGCACTGCAATAGAGATCGTTCATCAGATCAGAACGAGCACTCCCGTTGGATTGAATGGAGATTATCATCCTTTTTGTAAAATACCATTAGCTAAGCATCCATTTAGATAAAAAATGTAGATTTGCTAATTTGGGTAAATTGCGTATTTGCTTAGTTGTACCCTTAACCAGAAAAGTTATATATAATACAGCATATTTATTTCCATTTGAAAAATTGGAGATTTGGAGACTCAGCATTGATATGGCTGAATCGCTTTATAAGCTGACACATAATTTTCCGACAGAAGAAAAATACGGTATTATAAGTCAAATAAGGAGAGCAGGTAATTCTGTAGGCGCTAATATAGCAGAAGGATCTGCAAGATTTTCAGAAAAAGATAAAGCAAGATTTATTGAAATTTCATTTGGTTCACTGATGGAAGTAGTGCATTTTCTTTATTTATCCAATAGAATG
>JBBRJL010000328.1:0-4098 GCA_038219375.1 Chitinophagales bacterium
GAGCATTGTTTTTACACCACTACTTTCTGCGATGGTTTGAGTTTTTGGCTCTGCTTGTGCTGCGGAGATGGTATCCGCTTTATTGAGTAATATGACGCCTGTCTGATCTTTAGTCAGTTCGAGATTATGGAAGTCGGTGATGGTGTCATCGATACTGTTATTTATATCACTGAGGAAGAGGACGATTTCTGCTTCGCGGAGTTTTTGTTTGGATCGTTCTATGCCTAAGCCTTCTAGTATGTCAGATGTCTCTCGGATGCCAGCTGTATCAATAAATCTGAAGACAATGCCATCGATCACGAGTGTATCTTCGATAAAATCACGGGTGGTACCAGCTATATCGCTCACTAGGGCTTTTTCTTCATTGAGTATCGTATTGAGTAAGGTGGATTTTCCGGCATTGGGTGCGCCTATGATGGCCACTGGAATGCCTTCCTTGACACTATTGCCCCATCGGAAAGAGTCGAGCAATGGATTGATGACTTGAATGATTTTATGGATGAGATCTTTTAGTCTTCCTCGATGGGCAAACTCTACATCTTCTTCCGAAAAATCGAGTTCGAGTTCGATCAGTGCTGCAAAATCTATCAATTCCTGTCTTAGGTCTTTGAGCATAGTGGAAAAATGGCCTTTCAGTTGTTGAAGTGCTATCTCAGATGACTTTGTCGATGTGGCGTGTATCAAGTCGGCAACAGCTTCCGCTTGTGATAGGTCTAATCTTCCATTTAGAAAAGCTCGCAAGGTAAACTCTCCAGGATAAGCAGATTTTGCACCATTTTTTATCGCTAAAGAAATGATGGCCTGCACCAATTGTGGTGAGCCGTGACATGATATCTCTGTGCTATCTTCTGTGGTAAATGTCTTTGGTGCTTTGAATACGGACACCATGACCTCATCTATTTCCTTATTCCCGTCTACGATCCATCCATAATGTATCGTATGTGAATCAACATCATTTAGCTTTTTGCCTTTAAATATACGGTCTGTAATAATAATCGCATCAGGACCGGATAGTCTGATGACAGCTATGGCGCTTTGGCCTTGAGGTGTTGCCGGAGCAATGATGGTATCTGTAAGGTGGTTCATGTGGCAAAGATAAGTACTTCATAATACTCTACCATAGAAAATGTTTTCGACTATTTTTTAATACCATTTGGCGCCAAGAACAATTCTTTGCCAGCTATGTCTTCCCATCTGTATAGTTGGAAGGTGCCATCGGTACTCATCGCAACAAAAAGACCATTCTTAAATTGATCATTGATAGCTACATTGGTGATATCACTGCCATCACTTTCGTCTGTACTTGTTTTGATGATTTTGATCCTAGGGTGATTGTGTTTATTGGCATTGGTGCCTTCTCTTGGGAAGATATGAAACTGATTGGCTTGTTGATCAGAAAGAAGGATATAACCTGTTCCGTCATTGGCTTTGTATATAGATAGGCCTTCGTGGTCTTCTGCAATTCCTTCAGTGGCAAATAAAGCTAATTCTGTTTGGCTGCTATCTGGATGTGCATAATATTTTCTGACGCCAACACCTTCATCAGAACAATACACATAACCCAATTCATTATCCACTAAGATGGCTTCAATTTCTTTATTGCCACTGAATTTTCCGAATTTCCTTTGCAAACTTCCTCTTACTACACCTGTAGCATCTGCTCCTAAGATATATTGGTATAAATAACCTTCTGATGGTCCTGTTTTTCTGCCTACTATGGCGTAAATATTGTTAGTTTTGGCATCCTTATATAGTGCAATTCCCATAGGCGCACGCAATGTATCATCATCAAATACAGCTATGCCTCCACCATCTATTGCAATCATATCTGGAAGAGAAAAAACCCTGATGCTGTTCGTATTTCTTTCCGTACAAACTGCTATATCTGTTTTTACACCATTTATGTCAAGACCATAAGCAATGTCCACATTATTGGGTCTTTGTAGGTTTGTCACTGATCTTTTATGGTCTATTTTGCCATTCATGTCAAAAACATAGAGTCCTCCTTTGCCAGTATTACCTCCTTTGTCTGTACCGATAATGATACTCAGGCTTGGGTCTGTGGGATGAATCCAGATAGCAGGGTCATCTGTATCCGTAGGTACTTTTTCGGTCGTAATAAGGGGGATCAAAACTTCAGAAACGCTATCAACGGCTTTCTCTTTGCATCCGAATAGGGTAAAATACACTAAGGTTATGATTACTATAATTCGAAACATTATATGCTATTTATTAAAAACCACAAAGTTCATTTTATCTTTTTTGTTTTGGCAATATTTTATATTAAATTAAAATTAATTTTCCTAACATAACTTAACGTTGGATTAATATGAAATTAATTTTTGCATAACATGACTGTCGTATCCTTGTGGTTAATTTAACATATATTTATCATGGCAAAATTTTTACACATTTTCATAGCATGTTTTATTACAGCTATTTCATCGCAAGCACAAACGGGCAGAATCCAAGGGAAAGTAACGGATGACCTTGGACTTATCATGCCAGGCGCAACCATCTTTTTGGATACTGATCCAATCATAGGAACCATCACTGACAATGCGGGTAAGTATCAGATTGCTGGAATAGCAGAAGGCAACTTTACGCTGACAATAACCTATCTAGGGTATCAAGACCAAAAGATGGAAATTACAGTCTCTGCTGGTAAAATAGTTGAGCAAAATATTAGCTTGACCGAAGCATCTCTTTTAGGTGATGAAGTGATGATAATGGGTGACAGACTAAGGGGACAGGCAAAAGCACTCAATCAGCAAAAAAACAACAGCAATATTACAAACATAGTAGCTGCTGACCAAATCGGTAAGTTTCCTGATGCCAATATCGGAGATGCGGTAAAGCGTATACCAGGTATCACCATGCAAAACGACCAAGGAGAAGCAAGGAATATCATCATCAGAGGTATGGCGCCGCAACTAAATTCAGTTATGATCAATGGTGAAAGAGTGCCATCTGCAGAAGGTGACAATAGAAATGTTCAAATGGACTTGATTCCTGCGGATATGATACAATCGATCGAAGTGAATAAGGCAGTTTTGCCAAGCATGGATGCTGATGCCATCGGAGGCGCAGTTAATTTAGTGACAAGAAAAGCACCGGACGGACTTAGACTTTCTGGAACAGTAGGTTCTGGCTTAAACCTTCTGTCCAAAAAACCTATTTGGAATGGCTCTGTCATTTTGGGCAATAGGGTCCTTAATAATAAATTGGGTGTCATTTTCTCTGGTTCTTATAATAACCATAATTTTGGCTCAGATAATTTTGAAGGTGTGTGGGCAGAAACAGAAAACCCTGAGCATCCTGTCGTATTAAGTGGTTTTGACATCAGAAAATATGATGTTCAGCGAGTAAGAAGAAGTGCTTCGTTATCTCTAGATTATGAATTAGCAAAAGGACATAATATCTACTTCAACTCTATGTACAACTGGAGAGATGACTGGGAAAATAGATACAGATTCAGAGTAGATAGGCTTAATACACCAATAGTATCTGGAAATTTTAAGGAATTGTCAGAAGGTGTCTTAGAAATGCAAGGTAGGGTAGCTATCCAGACCAAAGGTGGTATAGATAATGATAGAAACAAAGCGACTAGATTAGAAGACCAAAGAGTTGCAAACTACAATCTTTCTGGTGACCATGTATTGGGCAAGTTGCGAATGACGTGGTCGGGTACTTACGCAAAAGCATCTGAAGATAGACCTAATGAGAGATACATCACACACAGAAGTAATAAAACAGTCACTGTCAATACATTAGATCCAACAAAATATGTAGTCAATCTTAAAAACCTGGATGACGAATTGACACTTTCGTTGAATCAAATCTATGAAGCCAATAATAATACTAACGAAACAGATATGAATGGTCGTTTGGATTTTGAATTGCCAATAAATAGTAACAAGGGTAAGATACAATTTGGTGCGAGATACAGAGGCAAGGAAAAAGAAAGGGTCGACACCTATGACATTTACGACCCAATCGAAAATCTTGGACAAGGAGGAAATACATTGGGAAATTTGCCTTTTTCAAATCAGGACGAAAGAGTTTTCCTTAATGGTGATCAATACAAACCTGGCAGAT
>JBBRJL010000329.1:0-4081 GCA_038219375.1 Chitinophagales bacterium
TTACGCTAGATATGGCATCGTTAGTTGCTGGAGCTAAGTATAAAGGAGAATTTGAGGAAAGATTAAAAGCAGTCATCAATGAAGTCATAAATTCTAATGGAGAAATCATTTTATTTATTGATGAAATCCACACGTTGATAGGAACTGGAGGCGGACAAGGCGCCATGGATGCTGCCAATATTCTGAAACCAGCACTCGCACGTGGTGAGTTGAGAACAGTAGGTGCTACAACATTGGATGAATATCAAAAATATTTTGAAAATGATAAAGCATTAGTACGAAGGTTTCAGACTGTCAATATTGATGAGCCATCTGTAGAAGATACGATTTCAATCCTGAGAGGTATTCAAGATAAATATGAAGTTTATCACAAAATTGATATTCTTGATGAAGCCTTGATTGCAGCGGCTGAATTATCTCATAGATATATTTCGGAAAGAAAACTCCCTGATAAAGCCATTGACCTCATAGATGAAGCAGCTGCAAAATTGAGATTGGAGCTTGACTCTGTACCTGAAGTTATAGATGAGTTAGACAGAAAACTTCGTCAGTTAGAGATTGAGCGAGAATTTATCAAAAAGGAAAATGATGAGAAAAAGCTCAAAATAATCGTTGAGCAAATCGCTAATGCACAAGAAAAACTTGATTCTATAAGAGCAGCTTGGCAATCCGAAAAGGAAATTGTAGATACCATACAAAATATCAAAAAACAAATAGAGCAACTCGAATACGAAGCACAGAAAGCTGAGCGTGAAAGTGATTTCGAAAAAGTAGCCAAAATAAGGTATGGTGATCTTAAAGAAAAAGATGCTATGCTGAGGGTAGCTAATGAAAAATTGGAACAGTTGCCAGAAGATAGCAGGTTTACCAATGAAGTAGTTACGGCCAATGATATAGCCGACGTCATCAGTAAATGGACGGGAATACCTGTATCAAAAATGCTAAAGAGCGAACGAGAAAAACTCTTGAGTCTAGAAGAAGAAATAGGTCAAAGACTCATCGGTCAAAAAGAAGCTGTCGAAGCTGTAGCTGATGCAGTCCGAAGAAGTAGGGCAGGACTCCAAGATGATAAAAAGCCAATTGGATCTTTTATATTCTTGGGACCGACGGGTGTAGGTAAAACTGAACTAGCCAAAGCACTTGCAGAAGTTTTATTTGACGATGATCATGCTATTACTAGAATCGATATGAGTGAATATCAGGAAAAGCACTCAGTTTCTAGATTGGTAGGCGCGCCTCCGGGTTACGTAGGTTATGATGAAGGTGGACAACTCACAGAAGCGGTGAGAAGAAGACCATATTCAATTATACTGTTAGACGAGATAGAAAAAGCGCATCCAGATACATTTAATATTCTCTTGCAAGTACTCGATGACGGGAGACTTACGGATAATAAAGGAAGGGTAGCAAACTTCAAAAACACGATCATCATTATGACATCCAATATGGGTTCAGATTTGATCCTTGAAAATTTTGAAGATCTTGATGCTCTAGGGGACAAACATAGGGCAGACATTATAGAGACCACCAAGATAGAAGTATTCGAAGCACTAAAAGAAAACCTTCGTCCAGAATTTCTAAATAGAATTGACGAAAAGATCATGTTTCTGCCTTTGAGTAAGGAGGAGATCAAACAAATAGCGTCTCTAATGATAAAAAAATTGACCAAAAATCTGGCGAAGCAAGAGATAGGTATAAAATTTGATGATTCGGCGATGGACTTATTGGCAGATTTGGGGTATGAACCTCAGTTTGGTGCTAGACCAATGGCACGTGTCATCCAAAGGGAGATCATTAACGAACTTGCAAAAATGGTGCTTGGAAGTACTTTTGGGGCAGGCGATACAATCTACGTAGGTACAGATGCCAAAGGGTTTACATTTTCAGGTACACTAAAGGAATCAGTAACAAAGCCTGTGGTAGAAAAAGACAATAACAATGACATCTTGAAGCTCAAAAAAGCAACCAAAGACGTAAATAAAGCAGTAGAAGATGCCGAAAGTGATGACGAAGATGACGATATAGAATAATGGATGTATTTTCCAATGTACTTATTATAAAAAAAGGTCAACGTGTGAGCGCTGACCTTTTTTATTTGATATATAAGTAATTGTCTTTATTCGTCTGCTTTAAATACAGAAAAGTCAAATAATAATGAAAATCTCAACGTATTGTCCAATGGATTCGGAATAACTGATGTAGGAATCAAATACGAAAGATTGATGCCAAAAACATTATACTTTATCCCAGCACCAACAGTGAAATACCTTCTATTCCCCTTTTGAGCACTTTCATAATAGTATCCACCTCTGAAAGCAAACTGCTTATCGTACCAATATTCAAGACCAAGGCCAAATGAAAGTTCGTTTAATTCTTCTGCAGCTCCACCTTGAGCGTCACCAAATGATCCAAGCATTCCTGAAAATAATGCTTTCTCCCTATAATCAGCTATGTCATTTCCATCCTTATCCCATTCAGGATTGTCACTGAATGAGCCATCATCATTCAGTATTTTCCTAGCAATAGGCGTAGGAATCAAAAGCTTGTTAATGTCTACTGCAATAGTAAGGCTATTATATTGATCGAGATCCAATCGCAACGCTGTACCCAATCCAAAATTTGAAGGGATAAAGTCTCTGACGATATTATCTCTCGTATAGGATATTTTAGAACCAATATTTGTTAAAGCTAATCCATATGACCACTCCCCTTTGTATCCACCAAGGTTTGTTTTTGTTCTGTAGTTCAGACCAAAATCTGCTGCAAAAGCGCTCGCAGTATTAATGTCTTGACCCATCACGTTTAATCCTGATGCAAGGTTTGAGAAGATATACTTTCCAGACAATGAGGCTGAAAGCTTATCACCCAGTTTTCTTGCATAGGCTAGCGTGAATTCACCTTCTCTTGGTCGCCCTGTACCAAGAGAACCTCCCTGGATATCTGTAAAATCAATATCACCTAATGAAAAGAATCTAATCCCACCACCGATGGCCTGATTATCATCCAATTTGTAGAATCCAGAGATATACAATAAAAAGATGTCGTCAAGATTTAGATTTCTCAACCAAGGGGTATAAGTAAATGCAAAACCTGACTGGTCCTGAGCAAAAACAAGATTAGAAGCATTAAAGTGCATAGCATTTGCATCCGGGTCTAGTGCGATACCTACATCTCCCATCGCTCCAGCTCTTGCATCCGGTGTGATACGTAAGAAAGGAACTGCCGTAAGTAACGTATTGGAAATACATACTCCATTATTGTCGACTACACAACCCTTATTAGGGTCAAAAACCTGACTCTTAACTAGACTAGGTGCAAGGAACACCATACAAAGTAAAAGATATTTAAACATGTTATTCATACTCATTTTTTATAAAACAGCGCAATATTACAAAATTATATTTGTTAATTTTTTAAAGTGCAATTCATTTTTTTGTTTTTCAAGAAAATGGTTGTTGCATTAGACATTGATTGATTACCATTTTTGATACAAAAAATTGAAAACTAATATTAAAGGATTACTAATTTTTCAAAACCGCTTTCTCTGGTTAGGTTAAGTTCTTTAGAGTGCACACTAACTTTATAGAGGTAAATACCCTTGCCAAGTTTGGAGTCAAAATCATCTCTTCCGTTCCATCCGATATCATTAACTCTAAAACCGGAAGAATATTTTGTTTGGACCACACTTTTTACTAATTTTCCTGTGATTGTGTAAATATTGACCACAACATCAAGTTCTGTATTGACAAGATCATGCTCAAATTGGAATAAAGTGTGTGTCGTGAAAGGGTTAGGATAGTTGAGTACATGTCTTAATACGTCATCTCCACTTTCTGCTACAATGAATTCAGTCCTTTTCTCTACCGAGTTGCCAGCAATATCCCATGCTTTTGCTACTATATTATGGGTTCCTTTTGACAATTTATTTAAAGGGAATTTTACTTTACCATTTCTGAAATTATCTTTTTGAGCTTCATAAAAGTCATTTAAGATAAAAACATTCTGATTGTCACCATCTAGTATTGCGGTGATGTCCTGTCCGATGGCATTACCAGTGACATTGATTCCGAAATCGTCAGAT
>JBBRJL010000330.1:0-4073 GCA_038219375.1 Chitinophagales bacterium
ATAAAGACTTATAACGTCGGCCAAAAGTTAGTTTTGATTACGACATCAGATTTAGAATTTATTTACCTAGACAAAGAGAATAAAACCCATGTTTATGTCAATGACTTTGAAATAGGCGTAATTACCAAAAGTGGCAACTTACTCAACGCCAAAAATCAATTGTTGGCTAGAATAGAAGGTGGTGATGATTTACCGACACATACGGTATACATCAACGAAAAGGAATATGGCTACATAGTCAATCCACGATTTGTAAATAAGTCATCTCCAAGGGCATACAGCTTACTCAAAAAAATGAATCGTGACGAAAGAAACATTTTTTTGTGCCTTACATTGATTAACCTAGTAGAGGAAGCGAATATGAAGTCGTTATGATTTTTACAGTAATGCATTTCCCATGGAGAAAGAATTAAATTATGTTTTTTTGTGAATTTTACTTTGAAATAGCTATAATAAATTTACTTTTTGCAGAACTATAGAATTAAATATTGAATCGAAACGTATCATAATAGATTTTTAACTGGGTTAATCTGTGGACTTTTTAAAATTATCTAAAATTTAATAGTAGTTTTTGGTATAAAATAAATTTTTAGAATATATTTGCAGTAACTAAAGTAAAATCGAAATAAAATGGCAATTAACTTACAGAAGGGGCAAAAAATAGACATTGGATTATCAAAACTTAGTGTGGGCTTGGGATGGGTACCAAATGAAGGAACTGGCCATGACTTTGACCTAGATGCATCTGCATTTATGATAGATGGAAATCGTTCTATTCCTGCCGAAGAATATTTTGTTTTTTATGGTAATATAGATTCTCCCGACGGAGCGCTCCATCATACAGGAGATGATCCTACGGGCGGGAATAGCGCAGATGGTGACGACGAGACCATAGAAGTAGACCTAACAAAAGTAAACCCAACTATCACGGAAATTCTGTTTGTGGTAACCATACATGATGCTATACTAAGAAAGCAAAATTTTGGTCAAGTCAGAGATTCATATATACGGATAGTGGACGATTCAAATGGTCAAGAAGTGGCCAAATATGAATTGGGTGAAGATTTCTCTATAGAAACTGCTGTAGAATTTGGGAGACTTTACAAAAGAGACGGAAAATGGAAATTTGAGGCATCAGGTATAGGGTATAAAGAAGATTTATCTTTTTTTCTAGCTAAGTATTATACTGGTCAAATTATAAAGTAGGTAAAATATCTCTAAAAGCTATGGGAATTACAATATCATTTATCCTTTTTATTTGTGTGCGTACTATTCGAGAATTTGCGTTATACATTTTTTCTTTATATTATGAATTCCTTTCATTTTTTAAAAAATCGCTTGGCAATGGATATTATTAAGCATTATTCATTTGACCTTTGGCTTACTATAATCAAGTCAAATCCTATATTTAAAGAAGAAAGGGCATCTTATTTTTATAAAAATTTTAATAGAAAGAATAAGTCGGTCGATGAAGTAAAGGCTATTTTTAGGTACAATGACGACATGTGTAACGCCATAAACGAGGTTACTGGGCAGAACATTAGCGCTCAAGAAATGTATCTCATGGTGCTATATCAATTAAATGAATCACTTGATATTATGGAAGAATTTGATATGGCACATTTAAATACGGAGATGGACCTTTTGTTTTTTAGATATTCTCCTTTAGTTTACAGTCAAGCAACAATAGATACATTATATCAATTAGCTTCCAAAAATAATATCACACTCAATATATTAAGTAATACAGCTTTTATCAAAGGGGAACTATTGAGAGAACTTCTTAACAATTTAGATGTTGCAAAGTATTTTGATTTTCAGATTTATTCTGATGAAATTGGGATGTCAAAGCCCAATATTAATTTATATTATCACCTTATTGAAAATATTCAAACAATGAGGAATAAAGATAATATCCAGTTATCCGAAATATTGCACATCGGAGATAATTATAAAGCAGACTATCTGGGAGCGAAGGCAGCAGGTTTAAATGCGCTACTAATAAATAGCAACGATCAATTAATTACAAAATTATTACATTGATACAGAAGTCATACTCATTGCACAAAATAGAACGAACGGATAAGTTTACATTTAAACCATCAGAATACAGCCAATTTAAATATGGTGATGGGTTTGTAGCAGAACAATATGGCGTTGCTTTGGCAAAAGGTTTTATAGCACATCATCTGCAAAAAGAAATGGTTTCTTCTCAGATTGTGGTGGTATCTAGTCCATATGCATTTATACCAACTGCCACATTTGAGATGACAAAATATTTTATTTTTGAATTGAATAAATGGTTGGTATCACATCGTTTACAAGTCATTCAGCAAACAAAGATTCATCGTACGACTACTTACAAAGAAGATTACGGTGCGTTGGATGCGGAAGCGAGATTAGCCCTCATCGGAAATGATGATTTTCATATAGACAAAACATTTCTAGATAATAAATTTCTTATTTTCATTGATGATATTAAAATTACTGGTAGTCACGAGCGGATGATAAGCAGAATGATTGAGAATTATGGGCTGTCCAATAAGCACCACTTTTTATACTTTGCAGAATTAATTAATAATGACGTTCATCCTAATATTGAGAATTTTTTGAATTACTATAAAGTTAAATCTGTATTTGATCTCACAGATATCATAAATAATCCTAGATTTGCAGTAAATACACGAATTGTAAAATTTATCTTGCATACTGATAATACTGAATTCAAGATTTTTTTACTCTTACAACGTTATGATTTTGTAAATTTATTGTATAATATGTCTATTGGCAATGGTTATCATCTGATCGAAGCTTACAAGGTAAACTTGGATGAAATAGAAAAATATTTAAATGTGGTGACATGGAGTAAAAAGACACGGTGACTTGTATATCAATTAAAAAGATTGAGAATCATAAATTTATTCAAATTAAAAATAACAAATTATTAATCATGGCAATCAACTTACAAAAAGGACAAAGAGAATCCATTAACGCACCCAAATTTACAATAGGGCTGGGATGGGATACCAATGTAACATCGACTGGTACAGGATTTGATCTTGACGCATCAGTTTTTATATTAGGTGAAAATAAAAAACTCGTATCAGATGGGCATTTTGTATTTTATAACAATCTTAAAAGTCCAGACGGTGCCGTAGAACACACCGGTGACAACCTTACAGGCGACGGCGATGGTGATGATGAACAAATCAAAGTAGATCTATCTAGAATAGCAGCAGATGTTGCAGAAATTTGTGTGGTGGTAACAATACACGATGCGGAGGTGCGAAAACAAAACTTTGGACAAGTTAGAAACTCTTTCATTAGGGTATTTGATTCAAGCACGAACACCGAAATACTCAAATATGATTTGGAAGAAGATTTTTCTATAGAGACCGCAATAGAATTTGGTAGAATCTATAAAAAAGATGGCAATTGGAAGTTTGAAGCAGTTGGTTCGGGAATGAAAGGCGGATTGGAAGATTATCTAAATAAATATAATTAATTAAATCACTCATAAATCAAAACTCATGGCAATTAATTTACAAAAAGGTCAGCGAATAGACCTTAGAAAAAGTAGCGGTGCTACACTTACTAATTTTTGTGTTGGCGTAAACTGGGGCGGAATAGAAAAAAAAGCATTTTTTGGCTTGTCTAAAAGTACAGAAAAAGTAGATTTGGACCTCAGTTGTATCCTTATTGATGGACAAAATCAACTTGCAGACCATCTATATTCTCATCTTTACAATCCAACTGTACTTCAACAATTCGGACTTCCAAAAGGAAAGCTTGTCACAAGTGACAATGCACTTAAACATTCTGGGGATGATCTTGCAGGTGACAGTGGAGGTGATGACGGATTAGATAATGAGATTATCACCGTCAATCTTACACAATTAAACCCAAATATTACTCAGATATATTTCTTCATCAATAATGCTGGGAAAGAAGATTTTGCGCAGATACCTTATGCAAAAATAAGAATGTATGAAGGTACTCCCACCTCAGTCAAAGAAGTATTTGCATCCTATAATATATCTGCCGAGCCACAATTTGCTGGGAAAAGGTCTATG
>JBBRJL010000331.1:0-4059 GCA_038219375.1 Chitinophagales bacterium
TAGATATTTAAGTTGAACTCACAGGAATATCTACGAACCCGTACACACAAAATTAAAACAATAAAAAACTAAATGTCATTTAAATTTAAAGCAGAAACATCAACTATTAAGCATCCTTAGCCGAAATGTTTTAGAAAAATAAGTTCCTTATCCGTCAGAAATCTACTCCACCCTCGTTTGAGATCCTTTTTGGTCATTCCTGCATAAAAAGTACGGTCAAGCTTTGATACTTCATAGCCTAAGGTTGCAAATACCCGAAAAATATCATCATCACTTCCTTTCATTAATTCTATACCTAGTGCATCAACGCCTAGATCTTGGACGTGATTGATGCCTAACACTGAAAATAAATGACCATCTAAATCAATTCCTGATCTGATCTTTGATAAATCTTCTTCTGTGATGTTTTTGTCTAAGGTTACTTGGTAGACTCTTTTAACTTTTCGATTGCCATCCTTAAATTTTTCAATGACTTCTTTATCATTCGTCAAGATGAGCAGTCCAGCTGAGATTTCCGACAAACTATCAATTGCAGTGACTTTAAGATCCGTCTTTTTTTTCATCAATTCCATCACATCAGGTTTTGTATTCTCCTGGAGGTATTGGATAGGCATGTTTCTGGGCTTATTGAGCAAAATATATACCTTCTTTTCCTCTATTTCTAGTACTTTACCTTTGTATGTGACTTTATCATCAGTTTTTAATTCATAAAATGGATTCAGCTCTTCCGCATCATTAACCAAGATTTCACCGGCTTTGATTATTTCCAGAGCCTTCCTTCTATTGGCAATACCACAATGAGCTACAAATTTATTTAAACGTAAGATGCTGTCTTCCATGAGAATTTTTGGGTTTTTGAAAACGAAAATTTAAAATGGAATATCGGCATCATTCATAGTCAAAGGTGGCACATCCGATCCCGTCTCATTCATCTTGGAAGGACGAGTGATGATGCCTCCACTACCGAATGGATTGACATTAAATACATCATTGAGATCATTGCTGAAACCACCTTCACCAGGATCTTCAAACTTAACAAAGTGAGGCACGAATCTCAGTTCGACTGTACCCAAACCTCCGTTACGATGTTTTGCAATGATGATTTCTGTCAAATCATTTGGCTTATCCAATTCACCTTCACCTACACCGTAGTATCCAGGTCTATATATAAAGCTGACGATATCGGCATCCTGTTCGATCGCACCAGACTCCCTCAAATCCGATAGTTGTGGTCTCTTCTCACCTCCCCTACTCTCTACTGCCCGAGACAATTGTGACAATGCTATCACAGGGACATGCAATTCCTTGGCCAATCCTTTGAGTGCTCGAGAGATAGATGATATCTCTTGCTCCCTATTACCACGTTTATCATTAGGTGCACCTGCCATCAACTGAAGGTAATCTATTACAATCATACTAATGTTATGATTCTGCTTGAGACGCCGACATTTTGCTCGCAATTCGAAGATATTAATACCTGGCGTGTCGTCTATAAAAATGGGAATTTGAGATAATTTATCTACTGCGGCGTGTAGTTTCCTCCATTCGAAATCTTCTAGTTGACCATTACGAAGTTTGCTAGAGTTGATCTCCGCTTCCATAGATATTAACCTTTGCACCAATTGGATGCTGGCCATCTCCAGAGAGAAAAAGGCAATACCTCTTCCAGCTTGAGCTGCATTTTTAGCTAGCGAAAGAGTGAATGCAGTTTTACCCATACCCGGTCTCGCAGCCATGATGATCAAATCTGAAGGTTGCCAGCCATTGGTCATTTTGTCCAATTCGACAAATCCTGTGGTCACTCCTGTCATTTCAGACCCTTTCTGACTGACGGCTTCTATTTCTTTTTGTGCTTTTACCGCAAGCGAACCAAGGGATTCGTAACCGGTGTTAAGGTTTTGATCAGTGATATCATACAATCCACGTTCTGCCTCATCTAGAAGCTCGAGTACATCTTTTGTATCTTCGAATGCATCGTGAATAATGGTAGTGGAGACGCGGATTAATTCTCTTTGTATATATTTTTGCGCAATGATACGTGCATGAAACTCTATATTGGCGGCAGAACCAACTTTATTGGTGAGTTCCATGAGGTAGTTGATACCGCCTACTTCTTCTAGTTTCCCTGATTTTTTGAGGGATTCGTGTACGGTAAGTAGGTCTATAGGTTGCGACTTGCCGAATAAATCCGACATAATAGAAAAAACCAATTGATTTTTATCAAGGTAAAAGCTCTCTTTCCTAAGAATCTCAATAATAGATGGAAAACCATCTTTATCGATCATGATAGCACCAAGTACAGCTTCTTCCAAAGGAATAGCTTGCGGCTGGACTCTACCGTAAATGAGGTCCGAATCTGCTTTGGAAGAAGTGAGTTTGCCGCTGATCGCCCTTAAAGAATTTGAATATTCTGACATGAAGATTATAGAGATATCGTATTATGAAAATATTTAACACAAAGGTAAGAGAAGTTAGCAAATCAAAAATAATTCAACTTTTTTTCAATGTGGATAAATTGTGGAAAACGTCAATAAAATGTGGATAAGTCATTTCAAAAAACATTTCACTCCTAAAAGATAAATTATAAAAAAACAAATATAAGACATTTTGGGCAAATAATTATATCTAGGATAATCATAATGTGTTTATTTAAAAGTGCATTAGCTAAAAAGTGCAGGACACATTACAAAATATAAGTATATGTATTATTTCCATTTGAAAATATTGTCAATATTTTACACAAAACTATGGATACCAAAAATGTTGATAAATTGTACGTATATAAATATTTACAATATAAAGGGCTTGGTAGTTTCAATATATTGGTTATCGGGTATTAGGTTATTATTCAGTAAATTTCACAAGTTGTCTAAATCTTATTTTACCAAAACCAAATTTACAATCTACTCCTTCCAAAATTTCGATAAATAAAAAAGCCCCACAGAATCATCAATTCTGCAGGGCTTTCTTATGATTTTAAATTCAATGTCACTTAGTTATGTTAAATTTGGTTTTTTTTTAACCATCCTAAATTCTTTCCTTACCAAAGAAGGGCTTCATAGATTGGTCTTAACTAAACGACAGTGTTTATAAATATCTTATTTCACGGTAGAAAGCATTCCTGTATATTGGATGCCATCTAGAGATAACTGATACAATACCAAGCCAGATATATCATTATTTACATTTACGGTAAGTGTGTTTTTACCTTTTGTGGCTGTTTGTACGGAGCTATGTATTTCTTGACCAAGACTATTTAACAATCTGATCATTACCTTACCTTCATTGGCCGCATTTAGGTCAAAATTAAGGATTGATGTAAATGGATTTGGATACACTTTCAAGGCTGTATTTTCAATCTTGGTACTTCTAGATGATACTTCTTCGCTGACTATTGAGCCGGCATCTACCGATAAATTACCTTTTTTGATACCTACAAAATCAACAATATTGCTATCCCGTGCTATCGAATCCAAGAGTACTTCATATGGTAATGGTGCGGTAAGCGCATCAGCTGGATTTACGAATGTTGCCTTTTTGTCCAAGACATACCACTGGTTTTCTCCTGGCAGTTTAGCTATTTCTCCTGTGACCAATTGCATCAAGATATTTTGATCTTCTATGTCTATTACACCATCTTCGTCGATATCTGCTGCAAGATACTGAAGATAATTATTGAATGAAACCTCGCCAAGCAAGTACTTCGTCAGTAACTCTACATCTCTATTATCGAGTCCTTTTTTGGGTGCATCGGTATAAGTTGCAGAAATGGATACTGCCTTGTCTCTCACTACTAAACTATCAAATAAGTACTGACCTAAGTTGTTTGTCT
This sequence comes from Chitinophagales bacterium, assembly GCA_038219375.1. Taxonomy (GTDB): domain Bacteria; phylum Bacteroidota; class Bacteroidia; order Chitinophagales; family Saprospiraceae; genus OLB9. The sequence continues at coordinate 3,833 of JBBRJL010000331.1, forward strand.
TTGTCTTTTTGGTAACAAAAGCAATAGTAGTATCAATATTTTCAGTAATCGTTTTTACGGTCAAATATCTGTACAATTTATATCCAGACGCATTAATAAATGAGTCCAACTTTAGCGTTTCTGTCGTATCAAATGTCGATGAATAGGTAACAATGGGATCAATATACCTAAGTGTTACTTCCGCTTTTTCTAATGGAAAGTCAGAAACTGACAGAATTGTTCCTCTT
>JBBRJL010000332.1:0-4042 GCA_038219375.1 Chitinophagales bacterium
ATTTAGTGAAAAATCAAATACTTCTATTATTTTTTTTTATCATTTTATTTGAGATAAATGACATTAAAGCACAATCACCGTCTGATGCACTTATGATGAAAAAAAATGAACTTTGTATCGCACTCATTTATCAAAACGATACTTGGGACGAATATTGGGAAGGTACTTTATTGAGAGACAATCAGAATATAGGTGTACTCACTCGAAATACTGCCTTACCTATGTTAGCATATGGTGTTAGCAGCAAATTTAACGTAATTGTTTCTTTACCTTATGTCTCTACAGAAGCTTCAAGGGGTCAAATGGTAGGTGCATCAGGTCTTCAGGACTTTAGCGTTTTTGCCAAGTATGCACCATATGAATTAAAGAAAGAATCAGGTTCATTGTCGACGTTTGTAACGGCTGGATTTAGTCTTCCTGTTTCGTCCTATCTTTCTGATTATATGCCTTTCAGTCTTGGGTTAGGTACTCAAGAATTTTCATTGCGTGGTATAATTAATTACGAGCATAAATCAGGTGTTTATCTACGAGGAAGCTATGCCTACCTGCATCGCACTACTACGGAGGCTGAACGAGATTATTATTATGCTGATGGATCATTTTACACTACTACCATGGATATACCCAACGCTTCTAATGCTGAATTGGCATTAGGAGGTTGGCTATTCAAAAAAGCTATCCAACTAGAAGTAGGTTATGTGACACAAACATCTTTTTCTGGTGACGATATCAGAAGACAAAATACTGGTCAACCCACTAATAAAATGGATATTGCTTCTATAAATGGTAGGTTGAGATATTTTCCATCTATTTTAAAAGGTTTGAGCATAGTGGCTGGCTATTCTGATGTTTTATCAGGTAGGAATGTGGGTAAATCTACGATCTTTTCTGGTGGACTTACCTATCAATTTATGCTTAAGAAACCTTAACATCAATCTAAGCTTTAACTTTAACTTTAACCTTAATCTTAGTCTCAATCTTAATCTTATCAACATGACTTCTAATAAATATTTGTATAAATTATCTTTTATTATTCTACTTTTTTCTATTGTATTCTTCATACAAGGATGTGAAAAAGACCTTCCACGTTTTGTATCATTTGAACCTTACACATTTGCTATTTTGGATGAAGATGGTGGCACTTGGAAACAGGTACACATGTCAAGCATTGAACAAATCATCATAGATGCGCCAACAGACCCAACTTCTGACGCTTATAAAACTGAAGTTGCTGCCACGAAGGCAGCTATTGCTAATATGACTTCTGATGATGAAGAAGCCATAAAATATTGGGGTAATAATCCAATAGTGAGGTGGAATGAGATAGCCAGAGAATTGGCTGCAAAGTATAATCTTATACCGCCACCAAATGCCGATGGCACCTACTCTTCACCGGATCCTGCCAATCCGAGCAAATTTCCTTATTTCCCATTTGCTCACCCGCCATATACGTCCAGAGCATATGCTTACATGAGCGTAGCGCAGTTTGACGCTTTGATTGCGGCTTGGCATTATAAGTATAAATTTGGTCGACCAGCTTTATATAAAAATGAAGGTACTGTAAAACAATTATTGCCTACTTCCGACCTACCTTCTTATCCTTCAGATGGTGCTGTAATAGCTGCGGTATCTAGGGAGATTTTGTCTGTGATGTTTCCATTAGAAAAAGAATATCTCACAGCAAAATCTGACGAAGCAAAAGATGTATTGATATTATCTGGGTTGCATGTGCAAAGTGATGTCGTAGCTGGTGATTCTCTAGGAAGAGGGGTCGCAAAAACATTACTAGAAAGAGCAGGAAGTGATGGTATGAAATTTGCTCAATCACCAAAGCCAATCTCGGATTCTATCAAAAATGCGGCTTTTGTTCGTTTCGGATGGCAATGGACCAATCAAGAGTCGCCAGTAAGACCTGTGGGATTGACACCATTATGTGGTAATATGAAAACTTGGAGTGTCAGTGATTTAGTAGCTGTGAGGCCACCTGTTCCACCTGCTATAGGTTCAGCGGAGTTTAATAAAGCAGCGGATGAATTGAAAAATATAGCAGAAAATATTACCACGGAGCAAAGGAAGATTGCAAATTGGTGGTCTGATGGATTCAATACCACCACACCTCCAGGTCATTGGAATAAATTGGCAGTTGATTACCTGTTAAAATATAGATACAACCCACTAAGATCTGCAAGAACACTTGCTTATATGAATATGGCAGTACAAGATGCGGGTATATGCTGTTGGGAAGCAAAATATTACTACCATTATCCAAGACCAATAGAAGCTATTCCTGGTTTTAAAGGTATCTTGGGTACACCAAATTTCCCAGCTTATACATCAGGACATAGTACTTTTTCCGCTGCAGCTGCGGCTGTTTTAGCATATATTTTTCCTACCGAAAAGTCATTTGTTGATGCTTGGGCCTTAGAAGCTGCGGAATCAAGAATTTATGGTGGTATTCATTATCGTTTTGACTCAGAAGCAGGCTTAGTGCAAGGAACAAAAGTTGCAGAATACACTATCAATAAGGCTAGGGTAGATGGAGCTGATTAAAATAGATGGGGTATTTTTATGATAAATTTCTTTTCGTAGTTGGCAAAGGCAGCGTTTCAAGCTGCCTTTTTTTTGTTGCGTTTTTATCAAAAAAAATTAGCCCGTGCAAAATTATTACACGTGCTAATTTCATAATACATCTATCACTACTTTTTCATTTACATTTAATCTTCTTCTTCATGATGTTCTGCGATCAGTTTTTGTTGGATATCAGGTGGGACAGGCACATAATCTGCAAATTTTCTTGTGAACTTAGCTCGTCCCTGTGATATTGATCTCAATGTTGAAGAATATTGATACATCTCTGCTATAGGTACCCTTGCTTTTATTTTCTGATAATGACCGTCAGAATCCATACCCACGATAATGGCCCTACGTGTCTGAAGATCGCCCATGATGTCGCCCATTGCAGCATCAGGACATGTGATCTCCACATCGTAGATTGGCTCTAGAATTTGTGGACCTGCATTTTTGAAAGCTGCACGAAATGCGCCTACGGATGCCATCATAAATGCCATATCATTAGAGTCAACAGCGTGCATTTTTCCATCATAAATACTTACTCTGATGTCTTGGCAATGCGAACCTGTAAGTGGTCCTTCTTGCATTTTCTGCATAATACCTTTTTTGATGGCACTGGAATATTTAGCATCTACGGTGCCGCCCACTATACACCAATAAAAAGCTAGTTTTCCACCCCAATCCAAGGTGTCTATTTCCATGTTTTTGACGGTAAGTCCTTGTGGATTTTGTATGCCATCATGGTATGGTTCTATCCGCATGTGCACTTCGGCGAATTGTCCTGCACCTCCACTTTGTTTTTTATGCCTATATGATTCATTGGCACTTCGTGTGATCGTCTCTCGATATGGGATGCGAGGACGTTCGAAATTCATTTGTAAACCATTGACTTTCTCAATACGGTATTTTATAAGGTCTAGGTGCAATTGTCCCTGACCATGTATGATTGTTTGTCTAAGTGATGCGGATTGTTCGATGATCAGGGTAGGATCTTCTTCTTCTATTTGATGAAGGGATTTTATGAGTTTTTCCATATCTGCTTTACTAGGTGGAGACACAGCTGTCCTGATACGAGGCTCTGGAAAGTGAATTGGGTCGATCTCTATCGTCAATCCTTTACCGGCTAGTGTATTGTTAGTATGGGAATTTTTAAGCTTCAACGTCACTCCTATGTCACCTGCTTGTAGAAAATCAATGGTATTTCTTATTTTGCCATTGGCTTCGAATACTTGACTGATACGTTCATGCGTTCCGTTTTTGGCATTGATAAGATCATCACCTGCCCGTACGGTACCTGAGTACACTTTGAAGTAACTCACCAATCCAACTTGAGGCTCAGAAATGGTTTTGTAAATGAAAATGGATGGCGTTGCTTTTGTGTCGTAGTTCATAGTTTTGCCATCAACTAGTGAAAAAGCAGGTACTTCAGCTGGTGAAGGTACTACATCATTTATGAAGCCCATGATTCTAC
>JBBRJL010000333.1:0-4040 GCA_038219375.1 Chitinophagales bacterium
TATACAGATTCATACAAAGCAGATGAGAAGTACCAAAATTGGGATAAAGCCATAGAATATTTTGAAAATGAAAAATATATTAAATCGTACAAGGAGTTCTTGCAATTCCTGACCCAAGGAGAACAAAAAAACGTTTCATACACCTTATTGCCTGGTAAAATTGTATTTAAAATATATCAAGGTTCAAAAATTATAAATGGAGAAGCAAATTTCTCCCAATTCAAAGCCGAAGCGAGGATAGTAAAATATGATGTTCCTAATATTGAATTGATGCAACTCCTACTTGAAGAAAACTTTAATCTTAAGTACACAAAGTATGCATTGAATGATGCAAACTGTATTTGTCTAGTTTTCGATACATTTGTAGAAGATGGGTCACCGCACAAGATATATCAAGCACTGAAGGAACTTGCTACCGAAGCTGATAGAAAAGATGATGTCTTGATGTCAAGATTTGATAATTTGTTTCCTGTGGATTATGACCATATGCGGAAAATAGATTCAAAAGAAAAAAAAATAAAGTTTAAGTACTTCAAAAAATGGATCTCATCCGTTCTGCTAGAAGTCGGAAGTGAAAGTCTTGATAAAAACCTGTATCCTGGTGGTCTGTCCTACTTTCTTTTGAATCTTTTGTACAAAATAGACTACCTTATCAAACCAGAAGGTACCATCATGGAGTGCATAAAAGATTGTCACGAATTATACTTCAATGATAATATTACCAATGTCCTTGAAAAAAATGAAATAATTTTATCCCGAATAAAAGAGATGGATGCAATGACTTTTGAACTGTTCGATAAGGAACTTTATGAAGTTAACTCTACTTTCGGTACATCAATGCCTGAAGGACATCAAAGGTTAGCAGATATCATAGAAGCTCAAATGGATGATTTTGATTGGTATGCAGAAAATGGATATGAAGTATATGCGCAATCCATATGCGGATATTTGGCAGGATTTTCACTCTTTTCGTATTCACTTCCTGCACCATCTAAAGCATTACTAAAATTATATTACAGAATTGTAGCATCAGATTTCTTTAGTGAGTTAGGTTATCAGAATCAATTTCTGAGTAATGATCAGCCGATAAAGAAATTGATATTAAAAGCAATAAAAAAAATAGTGATAACCCATCAGACTGATTTTCCTAATATCGCTATACCTATCAAGTTACTCGACTTCAGCAACAATTGTAGCTTTTATAAAAGTTTTTTCGTCATGATTCAAAAAACAACTTATCACGTTTAGTTATGATGAATTCAAACATACCCTTTATCAATAGTCGCTCAGATGTCATTGTAGAAATAGCAACTCCATACAGCATAGGTACTGGATTTTACCTTAAGTCATTCGACCTTATTGTGACCAATGAGCATATTATACGAAGCAACAAGCAAGTGGTTATTTCTGGTACTACATTCAAAAAACAAATTGTACCTGTCCTTTATCTAGACCCTATCAGCGACCTTGCTTTTATAAGTCCTCCTGAAGAACACCATATGCCAGATATTTCATTATCAAATTTAAGTGTTCTCAATGTAGGTGATGAGATAATGGTGATAGGTGATCAAAATAAAAAAATAGCAAAAGGTAAGATTTCTGACATTACTTACCAAGATGACGCTATACCTTATATTATACATGATGTTACCATGAATCCTGCCAATAACGGCGGTCCACTTTACCATCCTGATGGCACGATTATTGGGATGAATACATTTAATAATCAGAATGGTGTAGGGATAGGTTATACTTTACCTTCTACACATATCTTTTCTTGTATTAAAGAATTCAGAGAAGGGAATGGATTTAAGGGAATTCGTTGCGCATCTTGTAAAAAATTGAATTTCGAAGAAGATGATTACTCAAAAAGTTTGTGCGGTAATTGTGGTATTGTAATAAAAAAAATATCCGACATCCAAGATTACGAACCAAGTGGTATTTGTCACACAGTGGAGTCATTAATTGATCGGTTAGGTTACGATGTGGCACTTACAAGGAAGGGTCCGAACAATTGGTGTATCAAAAAAGGTAGTATTGATGTGTGTATCTCTTATTACGAAAAAACAGGGCTTTTGGTAGGTGATGTGTACATGTGTAGCATGCCTGAAAGTAGTGTTTTCGAAATATTTGAATTCTTGCTAAAACAGAATTATATTTTAGAAGGTCTGACTTTTTCTATTAAGAACAATGACATTATTTTGTCATTACTGATTTATGACCAATTTATTAATGCAGACACGATCTTTACATTGTTTTCACATCTCTTGAGTACGAGTGACAAATATGATAATATGCTGATAGATATGTATGGTGGAAAGAGTAAGAATGTTTAGTTCGAAATTTTAAATTTTAAAGAAAATATAAAGTTTTTTCTCTAGTTTGTATGTTGGTTTAAATATTTATATCTATTTTTATCCTTCCATTTGCAATATAAATGCAGCTTTCTAAAGCACAATTTAATTAAAATTTTAACATGAACAGGTTAGTTTCAAAGTTTGGTGTTGTCTTATTAGTGTTATCTTCTCTTGCATTGAATGCTCAGGATATACACTTTACTCAGTTTTATATGTCTCCGCTGAATCTAAATCCAGCTTTGACAGGAGTGATGAATTGTAAGACCAGGTTGGTAGCAAATTATAGAAATCAATGGGCAGCCGCATTGGCAGCTAATGCTTATAATACTTACTCCGTGTCTTATGATCAGAAAATTCCAGTAGGAAGAGAAGATTATTTCGGAATTGGTGGATCACTTTGGGGTGATGTAGCTGGTGAGTCTAGATTTGGTACTACTCAAGGTCGAGTTTCTTTGTCTTATAGCAAAAAAATGGCAGGATATAGAAAGAAAGCGAGTTACCTTGTAATAGGAGCAGATGCAGCTTTGACTTCTAGAAGTATCAGTAATACAGACTTAAGATGGCCTTCGCAAATTACATCAGGTGGATTTGACAGAACACTACCTAATAATGAGCCAAATTTCGCTGATACAGACTTCTTATATGCTGACATAGCAGCAGGTTTGCTTTGGTTTAGTGTCATAGATAATAATACAAACTGGTATGTGGGTGCTGCGTTGCACCACTTAAATAGACCAAATGTGTCTTTCTTGGGAGACGAAGTCAACCTTTACAGTAGATATACCTTACATGCAGGTTTGCAGTTTGAAATAGCAAGAAAGATCTCTATGTTGCCTTTCGGAGTTTACATGGCTCAAGGTCCGCACAGATCATTGAATGCAGGTACGAACTTCCGTTTTGCAATGGGACCATCACGTACTGTAAATCAATCATTTGAAGTTGGTGCGTGGTACAGAGTAGGTAATAAAGTCGAAGGAGGCTTACACTCTGATGCAGTAATCCTCTCAAGTAGATTTAATTATGAGCAGTTTGGTATAGGATTTAGTTATGATATCAACGTGTCAGGTTTACGTCAGGCAGCACCTGCAAATGGTGCTTTTGAGTTTTCATTGATTTACAATATCTGTGGTCCTGAAAGTAGAGGTGTCTACTGTCCAAGATTCTAAATCCATTTGTAATTCTTATATTTAAGAAAGTAAAAAATAGGTCTGGTATTAATTTACACTTTTTATTAAGACAGCAAATATAAACAAATGACCCTTTTAAGGATCTAACTATATGTAAATAATAAGTTAGTTTCTTAAAATGAGGTTACGATTTATAGTTGTCAAATTGGTGTTTGTATTATTAGTCGTGTTTATAACAAAGTAGACCATCCAGGCAAAACATATCATTTTAGATTTTATAATTGAATTAATGATTATCCCCAATAATCAAAAATAAAAACAGTAAAGTAATGTTTGGAAACAAAAGTGAAAAACAAAATATCTCTAATGGTTCGCAACCATCAACTAATGTTAGTAACAGTGTAGTAGAAGGCACAAGTATCAATGGAGAAATCATTGCTTCAAATGATATTAGAATTGATGGATCACTGATCGGCAAATTAGACTGTAAAGGTCGTGTCATCATAGGACCACAAGGTAAAGTCGAAGGTGACATAATTTGCATAAATGCCATCAT
>JBBRJL010000334.1:0-4035 GCA_038219375.1 Chitinophagales bacterium
AAGCTACGATTGTGTTACGTAAAAGTAAAGGAGATGCCCAAAGGTCCTATGTAGCAGATCTTTTTGCCAAGGGTATCAATAAAATAGCCCAAAAAGTAGGAGAAGAAGCCATAGAACTCGTAATCGAAGCAAAAGACGATAACAAAGATCTATTTCTGGGTGAAGCGGCAGACTTGTTATTCCACTATTTAATTTTACTCCAAGCCAAGGATTGTAAGTTGGAAGATGTGGTGGGCGTACTGAAGGGTAGGCATAAGGAATAATGGAAGGCTTTATTGATTACAAAATCGTACTCTTATATGAGTCAACTATAATTTTAATGGAAGTTTTTATAACAAAAATGATTTAGATTGGAAACAAAATAATAGCAAGAATTTTCTAAATATATTTCATTTTTTGACTTAGAAATACCAACAATATAATAGATCGTTGCGGCCCAAATATAAATATTACTCTTTCAAAGCAATTTTGATCAAGCGCTTTTCACTATTTCACTTATCTTTGGGCATGTTTAACAAGATATTATTTTTTTCTTTTTTCATTCTACTTAGTATTCAAGGTCTTTCCTTAGACCAAGACACCACAGTAACTGGTTCTTTTTCTGAAGTGACCTTGATTGCCCCCCGTATTACCAAACAATTGTTATGGACCAGGTCACGCGACACTATGCGATTGATGGACATATTCCAAAATAATCTTAGGTCAGCCTTAGATGGTCGTACAGGCATCCAGTCATTCAACGGTGAAAATTTTGCTCAGGATCTTCGCATTTCGATACGTGGATACGGGAGTAGGTCTGCTTTTGGGGTCAGAGGTATTAGGATGTATTTAGATGATGTTCCACTCACAGCACCTGATGGCACGAGTCAGATGGATGAGGTAAGCATCTTTGATGTTTCTTCTGTGGAGACTGTCAGATCTGGTTTGGCAGCTAGATTGGGTAATGCTGGATGTGGTGCCATTTCATTTGGTACTTCGGACTTTGGTACACCACAGCCGCCGATACAATTCAGAACTCGAGCAAATACTTTTGGTTCATACGATCTCGGTGCAAAGATTACAACCCAAAAGCGTAAGATTTCAAATATGTTCACAATCAATCATCATAGATTTGATAGTAAAAGAACCTACAGCCAAGCCAGAACGACTTCTATATACAATAAAACAAAATTTGAAATTTCAAATCGTCTCCAGCTGACCCTGATCGCAGGATATTATCTTTCTCCAGAAGGGAATGATCCAGGCGCATTAACACAAGCTCAGTTTGATGAAAATAGATGGCAAACTAATAAAAGAAATGCTATGTTCTTAGCGGGTGAGTCCGTACGTGGTCACCATGCAGCTATTAAATCAAATTTTAAACTGAATGAAAAAACGGATCTAAAATCATTGATTTTTTATAGGAAAAGGGATTTTGAAGGTAGAATTCCCACCGAGAATGGTGGTATCATCCATCTTAACAGGGATTTTGTTGGTATGACAAATTCTGTGGACTGGGCTGGAACAAAAAATATAAATCTCTTATTTGGTCATACTATTGAGTTTCAGGAAGATCAACGTGCACTGTTCAGAAACAACATGGGGACTCAAGCGGAGATGCAAGCGGATCAATTAGAAAGTGTATTTAACAATGCGTTTTTTCAGCAATTTCAGTGGTCATTGGGCAGGTTTAATGTCCACCAACTTCTCAGATACGACAATAATGGGTATAAATTGAATGACTTATTTGGTCAAGATGGATTTCAGAATGGTAGCCGAAATTTTAGTTCTCTAAATGGTGGGTTCGGATTGGGATATCAGTTTAAAAATAATATTTCCATTTTTACCAACGGGTCTACTTCCTTCGAAATGCCTACACTCAATGAATTGTCCAATAATCCAAATGGTCTTTCAGATTTTAATACTGATCTCAATCCAGAAAATTCTTTGCATTGGGAGATTGGTGCGAGATCAAGTGATCATTCCCATATCAAGTGGGCAGTTTCTTATTTTCATATCAATCTCAGCAATCAGATACAAGGATATGAATCAGCTAGTTTTCCAGGTAAAGTCTTTTATAGAAATGCAACCAAAAGTGTTAGAAATGGGTTAGAAGCAGAAATTTCAACCAAGTTGTCTGATCGGTTAGACGTAGGTATAAATTACACCTATTCACATTTTGTTTTTTCCGATTATACCGTTAATAGTGTAGATTTTTCCGGTAATTTTCAACCAGTTATTCCTAAACACAAATGTAACATCAGGTTGGGAAGTACTTTGGCATCAGTAGTAAATGCCAATCTGAATGTAACTTACAACAGCGCAATGTGGCTCGATGATGCCAATCTTAATGAAACAAAGGAATATTTTGACGTAAACCTTATGGTTTCTAGTACTGAGATGGTGATTAATAAGACAATTGTAGGCGTGCAAGTAAATAATCTTTTTAATGCGCTCCAATATTCAAATTTCAGAGCCAATGCTTTTGGTAATCGTTATTTTGAGGCAGCTTCCCCAATGCATTTTGGGTTATTTTTGCAATATAAGATGTAGATATTTGATTTGTGATACCAATAAAAAATGCCGCACCTACTTTAATATAATGCTATTACAAGCAGACCTAAATCAAACTTTCAAGATCTACCTTTTCTCCAAACCCAACCCTCCCATGCTCATTTTTTGTAATGGAACCACAAGCTACATCAAGGTCATGTTCAAAAAATAAAAAGTGTTTGCCATCTTCCGCTTTTTCGTGAAGTAGCTGTTTTTCCTTTAGGGTCTCAAGCGGCTTCATATCGTACGCCATGATATAGGGTAGGGCAATGTGGTGATGAGATGGTATCAAGTCAGCACAGTATATCAAGGTGTTGCCAGATGGCAATGATATGTAGGGTATCATCATTGCTTCTGTATGACCGTTGACAAAACTTATATTGATATGGTTCGAGAAACGAATGTTTTGTGCTACATCTATAAATTTCAGAATACCCATTTCTCGTAGAGGCACAAAATTGTCTTTTAGGAAGGATGCTGCTTCTCTAGGATTGGTATCGTATGCCCAGTTATAATGTATTTCATTGGACCAATAGATAGCATTAGGGAAAACAGGTACAATCTTACCACTAGCATCGTATTCAAGTGCGCCACCGACATGGTCGAAATGGAAGTGGGTCAAAAACACATCTGTGATATCTTCATTTTTAAGACCTATTTTAGCCAACTCGTCTGTGAAGGTATTTTCATCATGTGGATAAAAATGTTTTCTAAATCGTTCATCTTGTTTAGTTCCAACGCCCGTATCTATCAAGATTTTTCTATCGCCATCTTCCACTAGTAAGCACCTCATTTGCCAAGTACACAGATTGGATTCGTCGGCGGGATGGAGTTTTTCCCACATTCTTTTGGGTACAACACCAAACATAGCACCACCATCAAGTTTGAATTTTCCTGTTTCGATTATATGAAGCTTCATGCGACTTGTTTTTTAGAATGAATAAATGAATAAGATCAGATTTAAAACCCTATTTTCTTTTTATCAATGTTTTTCACATCATTGGCTAAGTGTATCATTCTGATTGCTGTATGTGCTGCTTCTACGCCTTTGTTGCCGTATTTACCACCTGCTCGATCAAGGGCTTGGTGCTTGTCATTGGGTGTTAGGACACCGAAAATTACAGGTTTCCCGGATGCTATGCTTAAAGTCATAATTCCTGAAGCCACAGCATTACTGATATATTCGTCATGTTTTGTTTCACCACGGATGACACAACCTATACAGATGACTGCATCGAGCTTGTGATTTGCCAATAGCATCTTTGCAGCTGATGGTAGTTCAAATGCACCGGGTACTTCTATATTTATAATATTTTCGTCAGGACAGTCAAATTCATTTAGTGTTGCAATACACGCATCCCTCATCGCAAAAGTAATCTCTTGATTCCAAGCTGCAGTAATTACAGCTATTTTTACATGGTCTAGTTTTTTTATATTTCCATTATCTAGGGATGAAAGATTTTGATGGCTACTTGACATATTTATTATTGGGATTATTTAAAA
>JBBRJL010000335.1:0-4033 GCA_038219375.1 Chitinophagales bacterium
CGGTAAGTCCACCGTAACCGATATTCTAGGGAACTCCAACGCCGACTTTAAGGCCGATATGAATCCCAATACCAGTTGGGTGACCCCAGGGGCTCCTGTACTACCCGCAGTCTTGGGTAAATCTGTTACTTTGACAGTGACAAATGGTGTCGGTATTACGGCTGCTTGTACTGCTACGGTGACCATTGAAGACAATATTCCACCAGTAGCAAAATGCCCGACGACACCACCTACTATTGTGATAGATGCCACTGGTAATGGAACTCTTGCTGCAAATATGCTTGCCGGAGGAAATAGCACAGATAATTGCGCTATTGGTCTGGTTGAGACAAGTCCAGAAATCTTTTTTTCTTGTGTTGATGCGCCAACCGCAATGGTCGCTTTGACAGCTACAGATGGTGCAGGTAATATAAATACGGCAATGTGTACTGTAATAATTGATGACTCTATAAAACCGATTGCTGTTATAAATTCTGGGGGTATCACGGTACTAGACGATGTAAATACAAGTATCACCCTTAATGCAACGGGTTCCGTAGGCTTAGGTACTTTATTTTTTGAATGGTCAACAGGTGAACTCGGTCCAATTATCCAAGTGTCACAAGCTGGTATTTATTCAGTAAAGGTTACTAATAATTTGAATGATTGTTCTGACGTAGCATTCATTGAGATATTTGACGCTAAATGCAAAGCTATTATTATGGGCAGTGATGTATTGACCTGTTCATTAGATAAACTGACTCTCACAGCTTCAAATGCGTTGAGTCCAGGGTCTTCTGATGTAAATTATATTTGGTCTACAGGAAGCACATCATCAAGTATTGATATCAGTACTCCTGGTCTATATTGGGCAAAGATTGAGTTAATAGATGAAACTTGCTCGGACACCGCATTTATTGAAATAATGGAAAACAAAATAAACCCAACGGCAAGAATTGATGTCTTACCTGGCAATAGATTAAATTGTGAAGTCAATGAGATTGAACTAAACGCAAGTTTATCAATCACTCAAGGCGATGCATTTTTTGAATGGTCAACATCAGAAACTGGCTCGGGTTTATTCATCACAAAAGCCAATATTTATACGGTTACCGTTACCGATGAAATAAATGGTTGTACAGATATAGAAAGTATTGAAATCTTTGATGATAATTTAATCTTGGTTTTAAATAGGGTTGGTCTTCCGTGTGTCGGAGAAACTATTATATTAAGTAGTAATGTTTCGGGTGCAAGTCAGTACAATTGGTCAGGACCCAATAGCTATTCTAGTAGCACTCAAAATGCTACCATCAACAATGTTGGGGTGGTATCTTCTGGGCTTTATCGGTTAGTTGTAATTTTAGCAAATGGATGTCAGTACATAGAGACAATTAATCTAACAATCAATCAGAAGCCCAATGCTATAATATCAGGACCCGAAATGATTTGTGCAGGCGATCAAGCAGTTTTGACTGAAATTAGTGGTACTGCAACATCATGGTCTTGGTCAAGTCCTGCCGGCGCTGTAACGGTAAATAATATGTTGACGACTTCGGCAGGCGGATTATATATTGTTACTGCCACGGATGCCAATGGTTGCGCTTCGACAGCTTCAAAGAACATAATAGTCAACAATCTTCCAAGTGCCATAATTGAAACCAAAGGTTCTTTATGTGGTGGAGATTCTATCACCCTTAGTGCTACTAGTGCGACTGCTATTTCTTGGGCTTGGCAAGGCCCAGGGAATTATAACGGGTCAGGAATGGAAATAGTCCTATCTGGAAGTGATATTCTGATAGGAAACTACACAGTAAGCGTAACAGATGTAAATGGTTGTGTGGGCACAGCCAACTATTTGCTCCAAGGCGGTGGCAGTGGTGCTCAGATTGAGAGTAATTTCTTGGTGTCTGGAGTGGCTTGTTCGGGCGACAGCATTAGATTGATAGATTACAGCAAGCTAGAAGTAGAAGATAATGTTACCTTTGCATGGGATTTTGGCAATGGCACTACATCTGCGGATAGAGACCCTATCATATCCTTTGCAGCTGCTGGTGTGTACAATGTCACCCTAAGAGTAAGTAATCCAGAATGTGCTGGAGTGACTATCACAAAAGCAATAGAAATAGTTGAATGTAGACAAATTGCTGGATTAAAAGGTAATTTTTCAAAAGTATATCCAACGCCATCTAATGGGGAAATCACCCTTGATGTAAGATTACCTGAAGATGGGGACTTAGTGGTTAAAGTAAGAAATCAAACTGGGCAATTGGTGGGGCAATATAATTTTGCTAAGAAGCAATTTCACAAAGAAATCATCAGCATTGATTATCCAGGCATTTATACGATCGAGGTGGTCCATCCTTTTGGGCTTGAGTTGCTTAAAACCATTATATTACACTAGTCAAAGTATTAAAAAGATCGTAACTATTTAGATATAATCCCGAATGGGGTGAAATATTAGTAACCACGGATGTAAATCCGTCGTGAAAATGGAAAACTACCTGATTTTGGCGGTATTTTTGCTTGAAAATTGCAAAAAATTGTGCGTGTCTGCCTTTGGTATAGACAAAATGACTTTAGACCTACCTAAACCTGAATAGTTACAAAAGATTTATAAATCTAAAATCAATGATTTGCAATCTTTTGTAAACATAGCTTAGATATTTAAAGCTGATTATTTTAGGATTATTTTTGAATATTTTTATCTTCTAATGCTCAATTGTCTAGTAAACGGGGAGTAGGCGGTATGCTTGGAGATGGCATTTATCAAGGCGGTTAATCAAGTGAAAAAATTATATAGATCCTGTCGTTTATTTATGACTCGTTGACCGGACCTACGAGTCTGATATTTCGTTTATTTTAATCACAAACATCGCAAGGCAGCTGATTGGCGATATTTATTTTGTGTTAATGCAAAAGACAAATGGTTTATGGTATCGGATATGTTAAATTTTCTTTACTATGCTTCATCTCCTTCCATCATTTACTCCTTCCCTCATTTATTCATTTCATCCTTTATTTCTTCGCTCATTTCATCCTTTACTCCTTCCCCCATTTCCACATTACTTTATTTCCTCATTTCATCCTTTTTCACTTTGCAGACCACAAAATCACACCAACACCATATAACTAGGGTATTCCCTAATAACTTTTGTTATATACGCAAAAAATTATTTCATAAAATTTGGAAATATGAAAATGATAAAATACATTTGTTGGTAGAAACATCAGGTTGCGTGATAACTGTGGTGTGGGGAATAGTTATTCAATATATTTTCTAAGCTTTATATATTTTTATGTCAAATCAAAGACAACCAAAAACCAATTTATCTAAGAATCCTCCAATTGGACCAGATCAACTCTCGGATGCAAAACTTAATTTAATTCTCAAAAATGAATTTGCTGATTGGAAAATTGTACATTCTCAATTACCTCCCAAACCACTATCATAACCTATGCCATTAAAACTCATACCAACAACACCCAAAAAAGCACTGAATGCCGCCTTCTTAAAAGTGCGACCACTCAGGAGCGAAATAGATCTCTTTAAAGCAAATCTCATCACTCTACTCGACAAGGTAGACGAGTCCGAACGTGAAGAAAATCAAAAAAATCATGTGCGAGATTTTTTGGCCAATACCTATTACAAAGGCAAAAATGAAGTCAACACCAAAGGAACAATAGACCTAGTTGTACATACAGACCAAAGTAATAAATCTTCCGTAGGTGTCATCATCGAAGCCAAACGACCATCCAATAAAAGCGAGTGGATAAGTCCGGAGAAACCCAATAGCAAGGCATTTCAGGAATTGGTACTGTATTACCTTCGTGAACGTATAGACGAACAAAATATAGACATTAAAAACATCATCCTAACCAATATCTATGAGTGGTACATCATAGATGCAGCATACTTTGACAAGGCGTTTTATCAAAACAAAGAACTCGTCAAAAGCTATAAAGCTTGGCGTGATGGACAGAAAGTTACTTCTGATACCAATCTCTTTTATAATGATATTGCAAAGCCATTCATTGATGGGCTCCAGGAAGAAAT
>JBBRJL010000336.1:0-4027 GCA_038219375.1 Chitinophagales bacterium
GTGCCTATGATTTTATTTTGTTCTTTCCCAAGGCCTGTCATCTCAATAATATCAGAGATTCTGGCACTTTTATTTTCTATTCTATGAATACTTGCCACAAACTGTAAAAACTCTTTGACGTACATTTCTTCGTACAACGGATTGTGTTCCGGAAGGTATCCGATCTGCTTTCGCACCAAAAGTGGTGACGTCCTAATATCGTAACCTTCTACTGTAGCCGTTCCTTCTGTTGGCTCGGTATAGCAACAAAGCATTTTCATTGTAGTCGTTTTGCCGGCGCCATTTGGGCCCAAAAAACCTAAAATCTGCCCCGGATGAGCTTCAAAGGACAAATGATCTACTGCTTTTTGAGTACCGAAGTGTTTGGACAAACCATTGACAATCACTGACATGAACTGATATTTTTGTGTTTATTGAAATTATAAATTTGGGCCAACCTGCACAATAAACAATTATAACATATTACCAAAACATGTACTAAACATGGTAACGACAATAATATTTACACTCATTCTACAGGCTAAAATCAAAACGCACGCAAAAGTAAGAATATTGCGCCGAAAATCGTAAGATTATCATAAAGAGTTTATGTCGCTTAGGACATTAAAACGTAATTAAGTTCTTTTTATATTTAATAACTCTTCTCTTGGCACTTAATTTGGTGGATTTCTTGGAGTTGATTATTTGCTGATTTGTTTGTGCATGGTGCTTCAGACAAAACCATAAAAAGAACTCATTGCTTTTATCTTATTGCTCAAAACTTACATATCTTTTTTTATCTCTCTCCGCTTACTTTCATCATCAGGTCTTCTACATGATGGACTAATTGAGTATAATGTGCATCCCGTTTGGTTTCTCTAGTACGGATAAGAGGTAGGTCTACGTGAATATGTTCTACAATACGGGAAGGGGCATATTTCATAATATAAATGTCATCTCCTAGATACACTGCTTCTGAAATATCGTGGGTGACAAAAATAACCGTAGAGTGAAACTTCTCCCAAAGTTGAAGAAGAAGGTCCTGCATCTGAATCCTAGTCTTGACGTCGAGCGCTCCGAATGGCTCATCCATCAAAAGGATCTCAGGGTTGGAAAGCATACTTCTAGCGATGGCAACTCGCTGCAACTGACCACCCGACAAGGTGGGATACATGGCGTATTTTTTTTCGTGGCCTTCGAGACCAACGAGTTTGATCATTTCCATCGCTTTCTCATTGCGATCCTTTTTATTGACACCTTGATATCGCAGTGCAAGACCTACATTTTCTAGGACTGTCATCCACGGCATCGAAGAATACTGCTGAAAAACCATGCTCACATGAGTCTTATCGTCTACAGGCTTTCCTTTTATCAAGACTTGCCCTTCAGATGACTGTTGGAGACCTGCTATGTATCTCAATATGGTAGATTTGCCCGACCCTGACATTCCTAATATCACTACAAATTGACCTTGGGCAGGTTTATCTTCTATGATTAGATTAAAATCTTTAATAATCCAGTTTTGTCCACCGTCATAGGTCTGCCCTATTTTTCTTAACTCAATAATATTATCTAGGCTCACCTTATCTTCAAATTTGAAATGCTCCATAATCAACGGGTAAATTTATGGTAAAGTGAATTCAATTGGTAAATAAAAATAAGACCAAAAATCACATGTATGGTCCACAAGGCGCCCCCAAAAAGATAACTCAATGGACGTACATTTCCCAAAAAAGATGAAAATTCATTTATTGTAAAAAGTACATAAATACCTAAAAATAACCAAGTGATTAATGCTAGTATATAATCAAAAACGGCATCAAATAAAGTAACTGCTTTCAAATCACCTTTGCCATCATAGGTATTCTTAATTTGATACTTATATGGAAAAAACTTCCTGTCTAAATAACCGAAAACCTTATCTTGAAAAACACCAAATAACATAATGATAAGCAAACAAGCCACCGTGACATCTACTCTCGCAAATCGCTGTCCAGCTTTATACATCAGCGAACCAATACCACCATCGTCTGCATTCGTCTCTGCCACAATGATGTATGTCCAAGAAATTGCGGTCAATATCCTGATATCATCAGAAAGTCGAGAGATCACAGATGGAAAATACACCGTGGTGATCGTCTGCCAATAACTTGCGCCAAGCGTATGTACCGTTTTCAGGTACACGTCATCTACTTCATCTATTCTTTGGATGACGATAGGCAAAAGGTAGATAAAAATACCAAAAGCTAGAAAATTGATTTTGGCTTCCACAAATATACCAAACCAAACTATAAATAAGGTCGTCAAAGCGGTCAATGGCAGAAATCTTATGGCATCTACAACTTTCTGAAAAGCACCTCTTAATAATGGAACCAAGCCTATAGCAAACCCGATGGGAATAGCATACAAAATAGCTTTAATATAGCCACCTAAATTGAGTCCTATCGACCGACATAGATTTTTGATCAACTCATTATCTGTGTATAATGTACCAAAAGCCGTCAATACTTTTAGCGGTTGTGGGAAAACATGTTTGGGTAAAACAGGCGTTTCTCCCCTGGTTAATAGGGACCAAAGCAACAAGATGAAACCCAAACCTGCTGTAGTTAGAATTATCTTTTGGTTTGGCGTCAAGTCACCTCCTAATCTAAACAACCATGAAAACGACATATTATATAGATTTATAGGTGCAAATATATAAAAACTTATGTAGTGAGATGTTTTATTATACCAAAAAAATAAACCCATCCATTTATTCAAAGAACTATTGGTTCTTTCTTTTGTGTCTAATAAATCTGCAATTAAGCCCTATTTTTATAAATAATTTGGTCGTTTATTTTAGTTTCAAAGTTTAAACAAAGTATTTTATACTCCCTTGCAAACAGTACTAGCTTCTTTGTAATAAGTACTAGTTTCATTGAAAACAGTACTGAATTCTTTGCAAACAGTACTGTTTTCTTTGGAAACATTGCCTATTATCAAAAGTAAACGTAACTAAATCGATTGTCATTCCACCTTAATAAATGGTTTTTGTACTGCAATACCTCCTACTTGACAACTTAATACATACAGACCAGGAATCAATGATGAAATATCCACTTGATTGTCATTAATGTCCCTTCCTAGATCTAGGACCATACCATCTACGGTACTGATAAGGATGTTTGTGATGGTTTTTTGGTCTTTTGATGTTACCTGAATTTGCTGGCTAGCTGGATTAGGATACAAAGTGATCAAGTCATGATGAAGTGGTAGATCTGATGTAGACACTATACATTGTGCCCTAATTTCTTCTAAAGTGTTGCATCCAATACCATTGGTGTTTATTGCCCCAAATGTTTTCTCACCCAATAAGATATAATCACAAATACTTTTTACGGCACAATTATTATATAAATTAAGATTATTTTGCAACCGGACATCAAAAAGGTTTTTGTAGTCTATATTGTGTAGGCCATCCAAAGTGCCTATTGCCCACAAATCAAACACATCGAGTCTGCCATAGACTTCCTTGAGGTTTCGGAAGGATGATAAACTTTTTAGATTTCTATTGGTAGCCAAAACTAGACGTGTATCGCTGCCAGGTGTCCCGATCCTTTCTAGACTGCTGAAATCTATCTCTTCCAAAAAGCCATTACCTTCTATGGAAAACTGATCGTTCACTGTTTTTAAATTTTTAAAATTAGTAAGACTCTTTAGCGCTACTTGTGAAATGAATGAAAAGCTCTCTAAACGTTCTAAACTGTTAAATCCAGCTAAAAGCTCCAGTTTATTGTTATAGTTAATACTTAACCTCTGGGTTTCTTTTAATATGTTAAAACCAATAACCGAAAGCAAATTAGAGTTACCTGATAAATTAAAATTCCCTGTTATTTTTTCTAAAGATTTAAATGCATTAATTTTGGCCAACCTTATGGTGCCGCCAATTAAAAAACCACCTACTGACCTTAAATTCTCAAATCCATTGATCTCTTTGATTCCATGTAGTCCAGTAATTCTAATACTGCCTCCTATTGACTTAAGAATGGGGCAAATAGGAATATTTTGT
>JBBRJL010000337.1:0-4025 GCA_038219375.1 Chitinophagales bacterium
AACAATAATTAAGAATAAATATAATAGAAAGTACGGCTTCATATGAACGGATTTCAAAGTTCAAATATAAATATATTTTCTGAACAGCTAAGAATAAATGTTTATTTTTGATAGTTAAACACTACTTCCAACGAAATGTGGCTATAAGTGTATCTATATCTTGCTTGACAAATGTAAGGACAGGTGCTGTCGAATCAGGATTGACCTTGCTATTAAAATAGAGCGACGCCCTAAAAAAGTGTGTCTTTTCATCTGTCAAGTAAAATTGTATCGGGGATGCAACAGGGCCTTCGATGTCAAATAATATACCTTTGACTCCGTATTTGTTTTCAATAATAGTTTCTTTTCTATAGTTGGCTTTGACATTATGTTTTCCAGCTAAGTTAAACGCATCATCTATAAGGCTGCTGAGGTCTTTTTTATTATCGATATTGTAATAGCTACAGTGTAAACTAGTGTTTAGGTCTTTGGAACTTAGATCAAACCAACACGGGTCTGCAGGTTTTCCTTCAAATTTGAAACTATCTTGTTGGATGGTATTGTATTTAGGATATTTAAAGACAAAACTACAAAGTGTTGTATCAAAATTCACATAGTTTTTTTCAGGATAGATGACGCGTGGATACATTCTTGGTTTGGGCGATTTGACTGCTCCTTCACTACAAGAAAATAGTACAATTAAAAAAAAAGTTATTATTACAATCCAAAATTTATTACTATTTTCCATGTATGATAAGACTTATTTTTTCAATACGACGTTTTGTGACAGTCACCACTTTTAATACAATATGACCTATGGTTATTTCTTTTTCAGAAGTGGGGATATATCCCACTACTTCTAGGATAAGTCCTGCAAGAGAATCTGCTTCACCTCTATTTTCATCAAAATAATTGGTATTTTCTCCTATGACTCTACATACATCTTTGAGTAATGTCTTCCCTTCAAAAATATAATTATTTTCTGATATTTTTATAAAGTCTATATCTTCATCATTATCAAACTCATCCTTGATGTCACCTACTACTTCTTCCATGATGTCTTCTAGCGTAGCAATTCCTGCCGTACCTCCATATTCATCGACGATGACTGCCAGATGCGTTCTTTTGAGTTGAAACGCTCTTAGAAGTTCATCAATTTTTTTTGATTCGGGGACGAATAGGACTGAATTTCTGATCAATTTTTGCCATTCAAATGACTCGGGTGCCTCTGTAAATGCTAGCAGGTCTTTGACATACAGAATACCTATGATATTATCCAAATCATCTTTATATACAGGTAATCTGGAATAACCTGAATCTTTGACAATTTTCATCAAATCTTTGAATGTCTCAGATTCTTCTATCGCAATAATATCCATCCGAGGGTGCATTATCTGACGTGCTGCTATATCGCCAAAATTGACAATACCCTTCAGAATGTCTGCCTCTTGGACGGAGGCTTCTGACACATTAGTTACTGTAAGATCAATAGCTGCATCTATATCTTCTTTGCTAGTCATGTTGTGGTGGTTATTGCTAAGTTTTTTTTCCATAGCATTTGACCAACCTACCAAGATGCTACTTAGTGGCCTAAATAGATAAGACATTATTGTCAGTGGTATAGACATTATATGTACAATTTTACCCTTATTTAAGGTAGCATATATTTTGGGCATCGCCTCTCCGAATAATACCAAAATAAAGGTTACGCCGACAACAGTTATTAGAAAATTAAAAATATCTGCTAATGCTTCTGGAGATGAAAATTCATAAAGGTTTGCATAAAGCCAATTTCCAACCAATAATAACTTCTCATCGCCTAACAGTATTCGCAATATTTGATCAGCTACTATTACGATAGCAATATTAACAAAATTATTGGCTATAAGTATTGTAGCTAATAAATATCTTGGTTTTTGTTTTAACTGAAGTACACGCTCAGAACTTTGGGTATTTTCTTCTTCCAAAGATTTTATATCTTTAAGTGCTAATGAAAAATAGGCTACTTCCGATGCAGAAACTAATCCTGAGCATATTAGTAAAACAATAAATAATACAAAATGAAGTAGTATATCACCTGAATTGATTTGTACAACAGTCTGAAAGATTAAGTATTGTATATTGGGAGGTTCGGGGTCCAAAATGTTTGATTTGGTTAAAAATATATACCATTCAAAATTAGAATGGCAAATCGTCATCTTCGGTAGGTTGGCTACTAGGCGCACCTTGGTTAGAAGATGTTACCGTTTTGTTGAACGGATCGTCCTCTGCAGTAGGGAATCCACCAGGAATACTAGTATTTTGCTTTTCTCGTCGTTCTAGAGAGTTGACAGTTGATGCTACGATTTCGGTAGTTGTTCGCTCCTGACCTTCTTTATCTTGATATTTTCTATGAGTTATTTTACCTTCTACATAGGCAAGACTACCTTTTTTTAAATCTCTCTCAGCCCTTTCCGCCAAACCTCTCCACACTACTACATTATGCCATTCTGTGAGATTCTGCCAAGTGTCATTTTTATCTTTGTAACTTTCAGTAGTTGCAAGTGAAAACGAACCCACTTTTGTACCATTTTCCAATGTTCTTACTTCGGGATCTCTACCCAAATGACCGACGAGCGTAACTTTATTAACCATATGCTGTACTTGTTTTATTATTTTATAAGTCGTTTCAAAAAAATTATAAACTATCAAATATTACTAAATCAAGATTTAATAACCGCTTTTAAAGTATTCGTTTAAAATCTTTGGAAATGCAAAGTTTGATACTTTTTTGCGGTTTACCAAATAATATGGCGGATTTATTTTTTCTGACCAATTGGTTACATGGACTTCGTAAAAAAATCCATGTATTTTTTGATGGGTCAAAATTTGTGATAATGAAATATCAGGATCAGTAATTTTTATGTTATCATCTTTAAATCCTGATATATCTTGCCACTTTTGGATAATAAACTCGTGGTTTAATACATTTGTATTTTCAGTCTCTATCATTGGAAGCTCATAGAGTTTTTTCCAAATATCGCTAACTGACCGTTGTACTATAACTGTCTGCTCGCCATTATTAAGCTGGATATCAAAAAAATGAAAATACCTTTGTTTACGTGCTGCTTTTTTTGTTTTGGTAGGTATATGCCTCACCATTTCTCTACGGTAAGCCATACAATAAGCATTAAATATACAATGTGTACAATCTGGGTTTCTGGGTGTACATACCATGGAACCAAAGTCCATCAATGCTTGATTGAATGATGCTGGAGCTACGTATAATATGGCTTCTGATACAAATTTCGAGATCTGTTCGTGAGTTTTTGGTTGATCTACAGGCTCTATTATACCAAGCACACGTGATATTAATCTAAGGACGTTTCCGTCAACCACAGCATGTGGCAAGTCATATGCGAATGAAGATATAGCTGCAGCGGTATAAGGTCCTATGCCTTTAAGTTTTAGTAAGTCTTTATAATTATTCGGAAAAATACCATTGAGTTCGGCGTCTATATGCTTAGCAGTGTGGTGAAGATTTCTGGCTCTACTATAATATCCGAGGCCTTCCCATAGCTTTAGTACTTTATCTTCACTCGCTTCAGCAAGAGCGTTTATATTGGGAAAAGTCTTGATAAAAGCTGCAAAATAAGGTTTTCCTTGTTCTACTCTTGTTTGTTGCAAGATTATTTCGGATATCCAAATTCTGTATGGATCTCTGGTGTTTTTCCATGGCAAATCTCTCTTAGAGTTATGCCACCATCTTACGAGTTCTGTCGCAAAGGTGTTTTTATTCATTTGAAAACCCAATTATACCAATTAGCACGATATAAGATTTAAAATTTAGGAAATAAAAAAGGCCGCAATTTGTTTACGGCCTTTAGATATTCTTGTAAAAAACTTTAGAAACATATTAAGCTGATAGTGACCTCACTAAGGTATAATCACCATAACTTTCTAGAATCATTGCTTTGAGTGCTTTCCTTGCAAAAAAGATTCTACTTTTGACAGTACCAAGTGGAAGACCAAACTCATCTGCAATTTCTTGATATTTATAACCTTCG
>JBBRJL010000338.1:0-4015 GCA_038219375.1 Chitinophagales bacterium
AAAAGTAAAAAATAAAGACTTCGTAGTCAGACCATTAGACAAAAAAGACCACTATATCAAAAGATGTGTTGCTGGACCTGGAGATACACTTTTGATCAAGGATAGACAAGTATATCTCAATGGGAAGGCAGTCAAAAACCCTAAACATCTGCAATATTTATATCAAATACAATTGCCACAAAACGTATCTGTAAATAACAAAAAGCTAGATGAATGGGGCATTGATTTCGGAGATAATGCTAGGGGTGGACCTCAGTTGTTTAATAATGGCGGTGGTGTACTATTTTTGGATAATGAACAAGTCGAAAAACTAAAATCATTGGATCCAAACGTAGTAGTACAGCTTTATCCACAAAGTAACGAACCGCTCAAACTCTTTCCTTTTGATACTATCGTAGGCTCGCAAAACTGGACAGTAGACAATTATGGACCTATCTGGATACCAAAGGCAGGCGCTACAACACCACTTACCATCAGCAACCTACCTTTCTATAGAAGAGCAATAGCAGTGTACGAGCACAACAAACTTGAAGTAAAAGGTCAAGATATATTTATCAATGGTACGAAAGCAGATAGCTATACTTTTAAACAAGATTATTACTGGGCGATGGGAGACAATAGACATAATTCTGAAGATTCACGTGCTTGGGGATACGTACCTTTTGACCACATCGTAGGAAAACCATTATTCATTTGGTTCTCAACTAAGGAAGGAAGTATTGGTAATGGTATCAATTGGGATAGGATATTTACATCCGCCGATAAGGAATAAATTAAGTGACAATCATAGTTTTATGGCGTCAGAAAGCGTAAATTATTGGGCAAAATGCATCTATTTACTTCTTTTTGATAAAAATAGAGTCAAATAGTGTAATTTTGTTTGTACGTAATATAAGACCATGGTACACAAGACAAGAATCATTGTTTCATTTTTGACGCTATGCGTATTTACAACATCTGCTGTGTTTGGGCAACTTCCTAAAACAGAAGTATATTTGGCAACGGTCAAAAATCTTAGTACAAAACCTGTAATGACTTCTCTGTCATATCTAAGTTCGTTTAATACCGCAGGATATAATAATCAAGCTAGACTATTTACCTACGAAGAGATATACCTGACATGTGCCATCGACACCAATAAAGTAACAGATATCTATCGCATAGATTTGAAAGACAATGAGATAAATAAAGTCACAGATACCAAACAAATCAGCGAATTCTCCCCAACTCCATCACCGATAAAGGACCATTTCTCTGTGGTAAGAATCGAAGCAGATAGTGTCACACAAACCTTGTGGCTTTATCCAAGTGACCAGTCCAATAAAGGATATCGGGTATTAAAAAAACTTGGAAATGTGGGTTATCACTGCTGGATAAATCAAGACACCGTGGCACTATTTCTTACAGGTACGCCACATACGCTTGCCATTGCACAGTTGTCAACAGGCAAAACGGAAATTATCGTAAACAATATCGGTCGCTGCTTAAAAACTGATGATGGGAATTATTTATATTTTGTTCATAAAGTAAGCACTGAATTATGGTTGCTCAAATCTTACCACCTTTCTGATAAAGAAATGATTACTATTTGTCAAATGCCACAAAACAGAGAAGATTTTGAACTGCTGCCTAATGGTACTTTTATTACAGGTGATGGATCGACCATAAAAACATTCAACCCTCAAAAAGATAATACTTGGAATACCGCCTTTGACCTTTCTGGTCAAAACATCATGAATATAAATCGTGTTAATATACTAAGAGACAGGTTGGTCTTCGTCAACAATAAATAGAAATATGCGTCTTAATTACTTTCTAATCCTAAGTTTTGTTTTTTGGTCATCGTGCAGTCCAACAAAAAAAATAAGTAGTTTTAATGAAGACATAAGCACTTACAGAGACCAATATAAAAATGGTTTCCTAAATGATCCCCGATCTCCTCTGGGCTCCGTAGACTTGCCTTATTTGGCTTTTTTTGATGCTGCCGAAGATCTCAAACTGAAATGTAGCTGTACTAAAGCCACAGAATCTAAACCATTCGAAATGCCTACTTATAGTGGTGTGACAAGGACATATATCCTACATTCTATCGCTAAATGTCCATATCAAGGCCAAATATTTACGTTGGAGCTGTACAAAAACATTCACCAACCTATCAATCCATTATACAAAAACAACTTATTCTTACCTTTCAAGGACGAGACAAGTGGAGATAGTACATATGGCGGTGGTAGGTATATAAATCTGATGGCAACTGATATAATAAATGACAAAATCATCATAGATTTCAATAAGGCTTATAATCCTTGGTGCGCCTACAGCGCTGGGTTTAATTGTCCTATTCCACCCAAGGCTAATCATCTAACCTTTGCTATAAATGCAGGAGAAAAAATGTTTTCAGGAACATATAAAGAAAAAAAGTCCTGATATCTTTAGCAGATCAAATCGGCCATACTCTTAACTTATCCCATTCACCGTTGCGGATAGTCTCTTTGGTGCCTTCTATCACAGAAACGCTATGTTGTATCGGCCTTCAAGATCAGATAGTTGGTGTTACGAAGTTTTGTGTACATCCAACTAATATCAAAAAAAATAGTAAAGTCATAGGTGGTACTAAAAATCCAAATATCATTAAAATATTGTCCTTAAAACCTGACTTTATCATAGCAAATAAAGAAGAAAATCGTCAAGAAGATATAGAAATATTGCGGAAATATCTACCTGTGTACACATCCGACATTACAACATCTGTGGATCATCTTAGATTTCTTTCGGATCTGCAAAGTATCTTTCCTAATTCAAAGGTAACAAAACTGATTGTTACATTATCTGAAATTCTACCTTACCAAAGTAACAAAATAATAAGAAGTAGCTACCTAATATGGAAAGATCCGTGGATGACTATCGGCAACGACACTTTTATACATCATATGATGGAGAAATACGGATTTACCAATGTTTTTGGTAATCTAAAAAGATATCCTATAGTTATCATCAAAGAAATAAAGGCAGCAAGACCAGATGTATTATTATTGTCTTCCGAACCATTCCCCTTTAAAGAAAAACATATTGCTGAATTGGCAGAGATATTTCCTGATATCGCTATAAAATTGGTCGACGGAGAACTTTTTTCATGGTATGGACCTAGGATGATTGAAGCCCATGGGTATTTGAAAGGGCTACAAGAATCTGTAATTTTAAAATAGACCTTTCATGCAAATTGGCCATTAAACTATAAAAATACTTCAGGTATAAAACTATTCTTCCGACTTTCCATGCTCAATCAGAATTTTCCTAACTTCTTCTTCTGATAGCTTTGTGTATTTCGCTATCTGTGAAAATGATATGCCATCTTCATGTAATGAAAGTATCACTTCGGTTTTACCTTCAAGTTTGCCTTCAAGTTTGCCTTCAAGTTTGCCCTTTTGAATTCCGATCTGTTCGCCCTCCTTTCTTACGGATTCTATTGCATGTTGACTTATTCTCACATTTTTGAGATAATCAATATAATTATTTTGTGTTGCGATGTCCATTTTATTTAAATTTAACTTTTTCTCTACTTGTTTTAGACCTTTAGCGTTGTATTCTTTGGGCAACTTGGTATATTTTAAAAAAAATACCCATTGATCTAACGGTGTCTTAATAATGTCATCAAATTTATTTATTTTGAATAAGATAATTTCTGGGAATATCTCAGATGGATATGTTCTTCCGAATTCCTTCTGCTGTGCAGGACTCAACTCAAGTGCATCTAGCCTGCAAATTCCCTTAAACTCCATACGTCCATGGTAGATATAATCCTCACCACGTCCTAAATCAAAATATAAAATGTTGATAGAATAAACTTTTTTAACCTTATCGTAATCATATCCTTCATACATATGTTCTGACACCACTTTCGAAACTGCATAATTCAATCTATGAAAGTAATCGATTTGATCGTAAAATTGTATTTCAATGAATATCAACTCGTTTTTACTATTTTCACAAAACACATCTACTTGATTATACTTAT
>JBBRJL010000339.1:0-4008 GCA_038219375.1 Chitinophagales bacterium
TTTTTCAATGCCAACAACATCACAGGAAGTACGATACTTAACGATGGAATTTTTAATAATCAAGACGATTTATACAGCAATGCATTTGGCTTGCCAGGTTGGTTTGTGGAGAACCTTGCAGGTGGCGTATTCAATAATCTACCCGGACAAATAATCGCTTTTCCTATTCCAGGAATATTTTATAACGTTTCCGATATGGGTCTGATCAATCACCCAGGAGCAACATTTCACAATTATGGGACACTTCAGTTTTTTGGTCATAGGATCGCAGGGACCGGAGCATTTATTCAGTATGCCGGAAGCACCGTAGAAGGATGTGATCCAAGTATGGGTTGTCCTTGATGTTACATTGTATTTTTCTAATTCTTATTTGTAAATATCCAAACTTAAACATCATGCCTTCTTTAGTAAAAAACAATACAGAATTCAATAAAATCTTTCCAAATAAATAAACCTGAGTCGAATTTTGGGGATAAATCTCAATTATCACATGATCATGTGACAAACAAAATTAAAAATGCTTAAAAGTCTAGCCTATTTTTGCTGTTTGATTTTTTTAAAACCAATAAAATCAGATCTTATGAAAAGTTTCGTTGCGAGTTTTCTGTTTTTACTAATAATATGGCAAGTCAGTGGTCAGAATGTTGGTATTAATAATAGTGATCCACAAGTATCGCTTGATGTGACAGGAGATTTTGCCCATAGATCGGAAATTTTGGTGCAGTACATGAGTATTTATAAAAAGATGGAGCCTTTTAAAAATAATATTTGCCAGTGAAAAAATTATTTTTTATAATATTAATTATTAAATGTCATACTGCGTTACTTTGCCAATGTGACAATACTATTCAATATCCAACAACAACACTTGGAGTGGTATGCGATTTAAATAACATCACAAATTTTCAATATGCTGGTGACTTTAACTTAACCACGGGTTTTGTTGATCAATCCTATCTTACATTTTCATCTAGTGTATCTACAGATTATATCACCTTGAGAAAAGCAAGTGACAATGCCGTCATAGCTCATGGTACTAATCCTTTATCTATCTTATACCTTGCATCGCATGGAGCCATTGAAATGCACATCAATACCAATGTAAGCTGTGGTGTTCAGAATGTAATTCGTTCTACTTATGTAAATGTCGCTTGTGGCTGCAATAATACGCTACAATTTCCAGCAATTATAGTGACCATTTCAGAAGGCGTCAATACAATATCTGCGGTTCAGTTTGCAGGCGATTTTAACCTTACTACGGGATATCAAGACGAAGCGGTATGCAATTTTGCTTCATCTAACAGTGGAGACTACCTGACGATAAGGAAAGCATCTGATAATGCCATCTTAGCATATGGTGTTACACCTGTGACAATAGAATATCAAGCTAGTATGGGCAACCTTGAGATGCATATCAATAAAGACAACAGTTGTGGGACAGAAAATGAAGACAGAATTTCCACAATAACACATACAAATTCATACCTTTGTTTTGGAGGGAATAATGACGGCTTTGCACAGTCAAGCATCACAGGTGTCAATCCATCTGATCCTATCAGTACGATCTACTTTGGTGGGAATAATGATGGCTTTGCACAGTCAAGCATTACAGGTCTCAATCCATCTGATCCTATCGCTACGATCTACTTTGGTGGTGGCAATGATGGTTTTGACAAAGATATCATCATCAATCTTAATCCCAACTGTATAGATGACGTCATAAGATGGTCGGGCAACATATCTAATGCTTGGGAAAATGATGGTAATTGGGATTGTGGTCTGATGCCTTCTCCAACAGATGAAGTCATTATTTCGGCTTTTGCAAGGTTTCAACCCGTAGTAAATGCCAATGATGAAATTAAAAAATTGATTATGAATAATGGTTCTTCTATCATTATCAATACTGGCGTATTATTTTTATTAAATGGTCTATAAAATTTTGAACAATGAAATTTTTTTTAATTTTAATTTTTACTATTTTTTTCGTTGGGAATGTAAAATCCAATAATGTTACTGTCGCAGTAGGTTCATATCTACCTAAAGTTGCCCCATCGTTTATCGATGATGTTTTAGAGTTTTCCTTATCATGGGACAATAGTTGGAATAATATTGTATATCGTGATGGAACTCCAACTACTTTGAAAGATGGTGCCTTTGTTTTTTTCAAATATAGGTTGCCCAATGGTATCGTGCATCCAATATATCCTAGTTTGTATTCGCCAGTAGGAAATCCTGATTTGGCTGTTACAAACCTAATGAATATGAATGGAATGCTTATAACTAGAAATGCGTTGGGCAATGGAACTATTTCTGGGAGTTTTTCCATTTCGTTTTTGGCTCTACCTGAGGATGTTGAGATTTTAGCGTTTGCAGTAGAAATAGTGCAAGTTCCTTCTTTATTGCCATTCTACTATAGATTGGGTGATGGTTATGATGGTAGTAGCGAAAGTACAAATGCATTTCACGATACTGACAATTTTTTTTCATCAGGGTCATTTCTTCAGACTGATGTCAATAGTTTTGATGATGATGAAATTGAACCGCCAAAAACCATTCGCGTTACAGATGGTATAACAGAAGCAGCTATCAATAATCCAAATTTCCCACCTCTGTATAATTCATTTATATGTATGAAGTATGAAATATCGCAAGGCATTTATCGCGATTTTCTCAATACCCTGACACTGGCACAACAAACTTCGCGTACTGCTAATAGTCCCACATCTGCCATCGGTACAGGAGCTTTGACGGTCTCTGGTGCGAATAGAAATTTCATCGAAATAAAATCCCCTTCATCTAATGGATTACCTGCCATATATGGATGTGATGCATCTGGCAATAATGAGTATGATCAAGCCAATGATGGGGAGAGCATCGCTTGTAATTTTTTATCATGGATGGATGTAGCTGCTTGGTTGGATTGGGCGGGACTTGCACCCATGACGGAGATACAATACGAAGTGGCCAGTACTCGAATTACTGGACACTACACTTTTGATTACGCCTGGGGCCAGAGCATTCATAATAATCCATTGACCATCACTAATCCTGGAATGGCAAGTGAAGTCATCTCTAACGCAAGTATAACGCTTGGTAATGCAAACTATTTGGGATCTGCCACCAATGGGCCGCTCAGGAATGGTATATTCTCCACTCCTACATCTGATAACAGAAAAAAAAGTGGCGCGACTTTTTTTGGCGTCATGGATATGAGTGGCAACCTTAATGAAGCTTGCGTCACTGTAGGGAATGTAGCTGGACGGAGCTTTAATAAAACACTAAACCTAGCTCAATCCAATGGTAATAGTGTCTTGGCTGCGAATGGCAATGCTTTAGTCTCCTACTGGCCAGGAAATGTTGCACTAGCCACAGCAGAAACAGTGGCTAATGCTGAAGTTACGACCGCAGTGGGTACTATAGTCAGAGGCGGATCATTTCTGGATATTGCAGATAAATTGAGGAAAGCGGACAGATCACAAGGACAAGTACCTGCGACTAGAACAGCAACACAGGGAGGAAGAGGAGTATTGAATCTTCCCTAATTTTTTGGTAAAATAAAACACCCTGAAGGTTAATGAAATTCCAAAATAAATAAATAAATAAATAAATAAGCATGAAGTATTAGTATGATCACATCATTGCGTGAACTTCTATATTTGGACAAAAACGTATAAGCTCAGGGTCATACTTCGTTGATTTTTTGCTACTGCATATTAGATCTCTAAAACTTGTCGTGCCAAAGGCATGATTTATTTGGAGAATAATATAACCTTCCAAATAAATTTGGAAGCCCACTAAAGTTCACTCCATCTCCATCTCAACTTGAATTATTACATGATCATGTGACAGACCAAATTTGATACAACCATGTTTTGCACCTATTTTGTGCCATAATATAAGTAAATAGCAAATAGAAGTTTTTTATCATCAGATCTACCACACCATGAGAATACAACATCTGATACCACTATCTGATCCTAGAGGACAGGAGTGGACCATGATACACGC
>JBBRJL010000340.1:0-4000 GCA_038219375.1 Chitinophagales bacterium
CCTTTTCCAAGAAAAAGATACTTTAGCTAAACAAGTTGTGGGACATGATGCTAGTTTCAAAGTACAAGATTGGACTTTGAGCGCAGACAAAAAACCTTTTTTCTCTGACTCTGGCAAAAGGTTGTTTTTTGGGATGACACCACCTGCTTTGGTCAAAGATACTATGCTCCTAGACGATGAAATTGTAAATGTGGAAATATGGCACCATGATCATCCAATGCTGTACACTCAACTAGAGACTACATTGGAAGATGATAAAAAACTTTCATACCTTGCTTTGTACGACATTGATAATATGTCAGTTAGACAGATTGAAGACAAAGATATTGATAAGAGTATAGTCGGTGTGAAAGGCGATGGCAAGTTTGCTCTACTAATAAAAACGAAGTCTTACCAAAAATCTACGACATGGTTAGGTGATACCAACAAAGATATTTATTTATATGATTTGCAGCAAGGATCGACAGTCCAAATTGTTGAAGGTCAATCTGACTACCCGGCCTTTTCGCCAAATGAAAAGTATGTTTATTGGTACAACAAGCCTGATTCTCTGTGGAAATATTATGACATTGTCAATAAAAAATCTGGCTTTTTAGGTGATAAGTCTCTGACCATATTTTATGATGAAGAAAATGATAAACCCCAATTACCTAGCTCTTTTGGGGCGGCAGGATGGTTGAAGGACGATTCTGCCATCTTGATATATGACAAATATGATATTTGGAAAATTTCTCCTATGGATCCATTGTCCAATATAGCCATGACGGATGGCAGAAATAAAAAAACAACCTTTAGGTACATTCCTTTAGATCCAGAAGTAGCATTTATTGACCCAAGTCAGACGATGATGTTACATGTATTTGATGGAAAGGATAAAGGCGAAGCATATGCGACGCTTGACTGGAGAACAGGTAAAATTGCCACACTTTTGGATGGTACATTTGCGCTAAGTAAAAGTATCACCAAAGCAAAAAAATCATCAGATATCCTATTTACAAAGCAGAACTTTGAGATTTTCCCGGATTTGTTGCTTTCAGATACGACCTTGGTCAATGTCAGAAAAATATCTGATGCCAATCCACAACAGACGAAATATGCGTGGGGTAGCAATCAATTGTTCAAATGGAATGACTATGGTGGCAAAGAAGTAGAAGGAATGTTATTTTTTCCTCCTTCTTTTGACAAAACCAAACAATATCCACTTATTGTCAATTTTTATGAACGAAGTTCTGATGACTTACACCGTCACAGATCGCCCGAAGCGCATAGGTCTACCATAAATTACAGCTATTACACCAATCTCGGATATGTTATTTTTAATCCTGACATTTCATATTCGACGGGACAACCTGGGGAAGATTGTTATATTGCAATCAATTCTGGTGTGGATGCTTTGCTCAAACAAGGTTTTGTAGATAGTACTAGAATGGCACTGCAGGGACATAGTTGGGGCGGATATCAGATTGCCTATCTTCTTACAAAAACAGGTAGGTACAAATGTGCAGAGTCCGGTGCTCCTGTGGTCAATATGGTCAGTGCTTACGGCGGCTTAAGGTGGGGCTCAGGTATGAGTCGTATATTTCAATACGAAAAAGGACAATCAAGGCTAGGCAAGTCGCTGTGGGAAGATGCATCTATTTACCATAAAAACTCGCCGATTTATGAGATGGACAAAGTGACAACACCCGTCCTAATTATGCATAATGATGAAGATGGCGCTGTGCCGTGGGAGCAAGGTATTGAGTATTTTATGGCATTGAGACGACTCAATAAGCCTGTTTGGTTGCTCAATTATAATGGTGAACCACATTGGCCAGTAAAATGGCAGAATCGCCTTGACTTTAACATTAGATTAGAACAGTTTTTCAATCATTACTTGATGGGTGGCCCACAGCCATTGTGGATGAAAGAAGGAAATACACCGCTAGAAAAGGGGATTTTGAATAAGTATTGATGGCAATATTTTTTGAAGCGTTTATTATTGGGTCTAGTCCGAAAAGTAATTACAAGACCACATTTAAATTGTTAATATATATAAATAATTGATAATCAATATATTCACTTTAGGGGTAGGGGTGAAAACGGCTGATTATTAAATAATTGGTGTTTTCAGAGTGGACTCAATGTTAGATTATTAAAATAGAAAAAAAGTGAAGTTAATAGTTCTATTTCCTTAGCATGTAAAAAAACATTATAAAGGAGCGTAGCTTTGAAATGAACACAAGATTTGTAAGGTCGTAGCCCTGACATCTTAAGGTCACAGAGCTAAGCCCTAAAGACCACGGTGTAGCAAAGTTAGTTGAAAAAGAAAATGCAATGACATGTTTTTTATAGACACCAAGCGGCATATAATGGTACTGATTTTATTCCATTTTCGAATCCAAAATTCTTTGATGATAGGAGTATGGAATATGGTGCATTATATTTTTTAGAAAAAATTGACATTGAAATAGATCGTGTCCTTCGCCCGCTTTTGACTTCTATAGGTATGATTTCTGTTTCATTTTGGATGACAAAGTCGCATTCAGCAGTATTCTCATTTTTCCAATATAGCAATTTATACCCTTTGGCCGTTAATGCTTGTGCTACATAATTTTCCATCAAAGCGCCTTTAAAAGTATTTTCAGGATCGACATCAGATAAAATCATTTGGATAGGATATCCAGATTTTGTTGTCATTAAGCCAATGTCACTCATGTATATTTTGAAGTCGCTAAGATCTCGATAAGCCAATACAGGTATATAGCCATGATTGATCTTATCACATTTTAAGATAACACCTGCATACATTAACCAATCTATAGCTTCCCCAAAAATGGTGGCAGTACCTCCTTTTTGCACGATTTTATATTGAAATTTTTTATTTTCTTTTGCAATTTGAACTGGAATAGAATCATAACAAGCTCGAATTTTTACGGCTAAACTTCCTGAAGCATATTTGGCCATATCTGCAGCGTAGTCATTGATAATTTGTGTGTGTATTTCTTGTGCTTCTGAGTAGTTGTTGTGTGTTGCAAAATGAGCTACACAGGCAGGCATACCACCTATGATTTGGTACGTTTTAAAAATATCTAAACATAATTTATGCATCGAAGCATTTATCTCCATATTATTTTCGAAATGCTCTTTAATTTTTTCTGATACACCATCCTTACCAAGAGCCCAAATAAACTCTTCAAGATCTAAAGGATAAAGTGTGATTTCATCAATTTTACCAACAGGATAGGATATGTTCTCTCTATTAATGGCAACACCTAATAAGCTACCGGCAGCAGCTACATAAAATTCTGGCGCATCTTCGGCAAATGATTTCAAGCTCAGCAATGCTCTTGGACATGATTGGATCTCATCGAAAACTATCAATGTGTCATTTGACGTGATGTGAACACTAGTGTTCGCTTCTATGAATGAAATAACTTCACGGGGATGGACATGTTGATCAAAAAATTGATTTATATAGGACTGGACTTCAAGGTTGATATATACTATCTGATCAAAATGAGCTTTACCGAAGGCTTTAAGGCTGTAGGTCTTGCCGACTTGGTGTGCACCATTTACAATCAAAGGCTTTCTATCTACCTTGTTTTTCCATTCTATTAACAAGTTGTCAATCTTACGTTTCATTTTGCAAAGATAAGCATTTTTGACTTTAAGGTATGAAATAATCAAAATATTCTGATTATTTCATATCTTAAAGTATTTTTTTTACAAAATTTAAAATTATTATTACTTCTAATTACTTGAAAATACAGTGGTAAGTGCAGAAATATTATATATTCTTTCATTATACTGAAGGAAGATATAAGGTATTTTATTTTGTTGAGGTGTTTCATCGATTAAATATTATTTTGGCTTAATTATATAAAACATAATGTTGAGTCCACTCCGAAAAGTAATTATATATATAAATTGTAATAATTTATATATATAGTAATTTGATAATCAATATATTCTATTTAGGGGTAGGGGTGTTTCCCTTTAGGTGTTCACCCCTTCAGGC
>JBBRJL010000341.1:0-4000 GCA_038219375.1 Chitinophagales bacterium
TTACTAAAGAATTTTATTATTGCGCTTATCTATGTCCCACAAGTAGATATTGTATACTCAATATTTGGTGGTTTTCATGGTTTTTTTCCAATATTTGTTGCAAAACTTCTCCATAAGAAAACAATTATTACGTTGGGAGGATATGATGCTGTTAATATACCATCCATTAAATTTGGAATTTTTTATCAAAATAATTTTTTGACATGGTGTGTGAAAAAACAATATGAATGGGTATCCTATATCTTACCAGTTGATGAGTCTCTTGAGAAGTCCACCAATTACTATTCGGACCCTAGTGGTGTAGGATATGCAAATGGTGTCAGGAATTTTGTAAAAACAGATGCCAAAGTTGTTACTATTCCATTTGGCTTTAGTCCCACTAAATTTCAGAAAATCGAAAAATATAAGCTATTGTCAGGTGTTTTGTCAGTTGGATGGGCTACAACGAGTCAGGTGTTTTTACGAAAAGGATTTGATTTAATATTGCAAGTGGCTTTATTAATACCCGATACCACTTTTACGATTGCAGGAATAGGCGAAGAGATCATTCCATCCTTCAGATCGAATCTACCTAATAATGTACGGATGCTGCCTTTCATAAGCCATCAAGATTTCATATCTCTATGTTCGGAAAATAAGGTTTTTCTTCAGCTATCTATGAGCGAAGGGTTACCTAACACGCTCTGTGAAGCCATGCTATGCGAATGTATTCCGATAGGTTCAGATGTCAATGGTATCCCTAACGCTATTGGAGAGACTGGATATATTCTTAAACAAAAGGATCCGTTGATATTGAAGGATTTAATTTTAAATGCTTTGGATAAACCAAATGATTTTGGAAAGCAAGCGCGTAAAAGGATTATAGAGAAATTTCCAATGCAAAGTAGAGTCGAATCTTTAAAAAAAATTATTGAATCATCTTATTAATGGCATTCTTCACCATCATTATACCTACCTACAATCGGGCCCACATAATCCGTAGACCCATCGACAGTATCATAGCTCAGACATTCAAGGATTGGGAATTGATCATCGTAGATGATGGCAGCACAGATGATACTAAAGAAATAGTTGATTTTTACCAAGATTCTAGAATAAGATATGTTTGGCAAGAGAATCAAGAAAGAAGTGCAGCCCGTAATCATGGGATCACATTGGCACAAGGTGAGTGGGTATGTTTTCAGGATAGTGATGATGAGTATTTGCCTGAACATTTGGAAGTATTACACAGAAATATTCTGCTACATCATACGGTTAAAACCATAAGAACTGGTCTTTTAATTTATGAAAATGGATCGTTCAAGAAAAAATCTGGATACCTTGTCCAAGATTCTTTTAGTCAATATCCATTTGAATGTTTTACCACAGCAGCTTTTCATTCTTCAGTGTTAAAAGATATAAATTTTGCCCCTTCTACATTCATCAATGAAGACCTACATTTTTTATTGAAATTAGGTTTGAAATATGATATGTTGGTTTTGGCTGAATGGACAGGTATATATCACTATGATCCGCGGTCGAGTGGCGGTATAGGTGTAAATTATGAAAGAAATTTACTGAATAGAAAGTTATGTTTGGATGATATCTTGAGATGGAATAAGGAATTAATTCAACCATATCTAAAGCGAGCTAGATGTCTTACAGAAGTATTGTTATTGAATGGTCACTTGCTCTATAACAAGCGTCAAGTACCCAAAGCTATTATTGACAATGTAAAGATTTTTTTTAGGTTTCCAACAGAATACACTAAACTCTTGTTAAGGATATTTTATGTCAAGATAGGAGAATTTTCCGGTCTTTATCGTACTCAGGATCGTTTTTAGAGAAAATTCTTAGCAGAAAAAAGGGAATTAGAGTAATTTTCATATATTTTTTCAGGCGATGGTTTTTGCCATAGACCCATAAAAAATCATACTCCATAAAGTCTTTAAAGAATTTTAAAATCAATAGTGGTTTCACCTTGTGGCGAATCGCTAAATGAAAATGTTTTTTTGCGGCCTTTCTTCTGTAATAAACTGCTTCAGGCATATTCATTGTAGAATTGGTATCGTGTCTATAATACACGACTACAGGTTTACCATAATTACCAGAGTAGATGTTAGACATCAATATTAATCTAATGTTTAAATCGGTATCTTGACATTGCTTCATACTTTCGTCAAAATAACCAACTGTAGTGAAAACTTCTCTTTTTATTGTTAAACCAATGATACTAAAGCTGTTTCCATTGCCAATATGATTTATATTTATTTTTGAAAATGAAGGATTATAACCAATAACTTTGTTATTTGAATAAATTGAATTAAGTCCAGAAGTAATAATTTTACTTTCATTTAGTATTGTTAGAGAGTTTGCAATTACATCTATGTTTAAGTTATTTTTGAATTGGATCTCATCCTCTTCAAATCTCCCATCCAAATAATAATCATCCGCATCCAAGAAGGCGATATACGCACAAGTCGCATTTAGTAAACCTACATTCCTAGCTGCTCCTGCACCTTTGATGCCTTCATTTTTGTATAATTTCACCCTTCTATCCTTCCCTTTCCATTTCATACATTTTTCCCAGCTGCCATCTGTCGATGTATCGTCTATCAATAATACCTCACTCGTCTGTCGCTGATCTAGCGCAGATTGAATGCTCTTGTCCAAAAAATGGACGGCATTATAGACTGGTATGATGACAGAGACTTTCATTAAATAGTTCCTTTACTCAGCACGATTGTAAATCCCGTTTTTATATATTTACAAATACCTATTTTTTTTAATACTCTTAATAACAGATCTAATATCATTGGAAATTCTCCACTGATAATTTTTTCTTTTCTATATCTGTAAACTAAATTGTTCAAAATATAATTAAACGAAATTTTGGTCCTTGAAAGATTATCTAATTTTTTACCAACCATATATTTTATGAAAACTTCAGGATTGTATGGTTTTATATGCGAAAGATCATTATAAAAAAAGTCTGTTAGTAAAGGTGCTGAAATCACTAAATATCCATTGAACTTTAAGCATCTGTCAAATTCTTTTAAGGTTTGATATAGATCTTCTGGGTTTAAATGTTCGACAACATGACTGCAATGAATCAAATCAAATTTATTATTTTCGAAAGGGATATCAGGTAATTTAGCGTAAAAGAAATTTTTAAATGAAACGCTATACTCCAATACAGTTTCTTCGTTTCCATCTAAAAGATACATGTCATTATTATTGCAATATTTTGCAAAACTTCCATTTGCAGCACCTATGTCGAGCACTTGGAAACCAGGTTGTATCAATTTTCGGGCAATTTCAAAAAATGGTTCTCTATTTTGAGTTATATATTTTTTATTAATACTCATTATCACTTTATTCTTTGATATATATTTGTTTTTACAAATTGAAATGAGCCAATAAGCGCTCCATAGTGATCATAAATAGATTTGAATTCAGGTTCTACTAATATATCTTCTTCGAAATACCTACTTCGCTCCGCATTGTCAAGTACAATCCAACCGCCTAACTTAACTTTACTTTTGGCATGTTTTAAGCACGCTACTCTGCTTCTACCATCAATTAATATAAGATCAAAAGAACTATCTTCAAATGAATCTATCGAAGTTACATAATTAAGAAAATCTGAATTTTCATAACCTCTAAAACTTGATCCATATAATCGATGATGTGTTTCGGTTCCTGGTGGAATATTCAAAATCTGCCAATTCGATTTGGTATTTAATTTGATATTCATAAGTTTTAGATACCATTCATAATCATGTTCAATACTTATTAAACTTGCACCCTTATCTACAAAAAATAAGCTTGAACCACCGACACCATATTCAAATACTTTTGGGTTTTTTATTTTAGTAAGATAATCAACAATCTTGTTTTTTGCACTTACTGTAATCCATGGAAGTTTAAGTTCTAAAAGGTTTTTATTACTCTGATTAATTGTTTTCCATTCTTTAAAAATAAAAATATGTTCAACAGGATTAGGAACAAAATGTAGGCC
>JBBRJL010000342.1:0-3995 GCA_038219375.1 Chitinophagales bacterium
TATGCCAAGTGCAGCGAAAGCAAGCTTGAGTGTATACGATGTAACTGGTAAATTAGTGAATGTAAGAAACGTTGACGCAGTGAAAGGTTACAATAGTGAAATATTCACTACTGCAGAACTTGGAGCTAGCGGAGTTCTTTATTACACATTAGTAAGCGGTGATTTCACAGCTACTAAGAAAATGATCATCGTAGAGTAAGATCGAGTAGAGAGATAGAGACCATTAAATAAGAAGAGCCCGACAGTTTTGGTATTGTCGGGCTCTTCTTTTTTTGTGTTATTATAAGTAATAAATTAGTATGAAAATAATTATTGAATTGATATTAGAAATAATAGGTTAAGGCAAGAATGTCAATAATGGGTTTATACTTGAAAAAAAGCTGTCAATAAAGTCTGTCATTGACACAGAATGAAAGGCTTACTTAGAATAAATAAGATTATAAGAGAAAGTAAAATTGTATTAATTATTTATTGGAGTACTACTAAAGCTTCAAAAAATATTAATATTCTTTTCCAGCATTTCACATTTTATAAATAAGTTGTTACTTTCACACTTACAAACCATTTTTGATATGATTTTTATCGTTTTCGTCTTTAAAGGTTTGGGAAAAGGAGTTGATTCATAGTAATATATTATTATCATGCAAAGAAGAACATTTTTGGAAATAGGAGGAACTACGGCATTAGCTGCACTAGCTGTACCAAACTGGGCAGAATTTCTGCTAACAGGTGATGGCTTAAAAAACATAGGCTTGCAACTCTACACGGTAAGAGATGATATGCAAAATGATCCTACAGCGACACTAAAAAGAATAGCTGATATCGGGTACCGTCATATAGAATGTGCAGGATATAAAAACGGTACTTTTTATGGTAAAGAAAAGTCGGAATTCAAGAAAATACTTGCTGATCTTGGGCTTAAAATGCATAGTGGGCATGCAATGACAGGTTTCGGGATGCCAAAAGGCACGTACTCTATGACGTATGAATGGGAAAAGTATTGCGAGGATGCTGCTTACATGGGGCAAAAATACATTGTCTCAGCTAATTTTCTAGATGCGGAACGAAAGACCTTGGATGACTACAGAAGACATGCAGAATTATTTACAAAAAGCGCATTGATTGCCAACAAACATGGATTGACTTTCTGTCACCACAATCATGATTTTGAATTTATTCCTATAGACGGAATTGTGCCGTATGATATTTTTATCAAAGAAACAGATGCATCACTTGTCAAGTTTGAATTGGATTTTTACTGGACAAAAAAGGCTAATGTAGATACAAATAAGCTACTATTAGAAAATCCTGGTAGGTTCCCTTTATTCCACATTAAGGATATGGAGAATACTCCTGAACAATCATTTACGGAGGTAGGCAATGGGGTCATAGACTGGAAAAAGGTCTTTGGCCTTAGTAAAACAGCAGGTATGGAGTTATTTTTTGTAGAACAAGATGTTTGTAAAAATATGAAACCACTAGAAAGCATAGCAGTTAGTTACAAGTATCTCAGCAGTTTAAAAGTTTAAGATTTAAGTCATAATAAAGAAAAATTACAAGATGGATATCTCAAAGTTAAGGATAATAAACAAAGAGTTTACCTTGTTTTTGGCAACGAGAATCTTAGTGACAGCTGGTATTAGAATGACACCTGTCTTACTTGGTTGGTATTTGTATGAACTGACGGGCAGTAAACTTTCGCTTGGCGTTTTAGGATTGAGTGAGGTAGTACCAGCTATTTTATTTGCACTGCCCGCAGGTGTCAAAGTTGATAGTAGTGATAAACGCAAACTTATTCTAATCTGCCTATCATCATACCTTGGTATTATGGTCGTATTTAGCTGGCTTACATCATCGTATTCAAAGGAAGTCATAAGTGCTAAACATATTGAGTATCTTATTTATTTTTTAGTAGTGTTGACTGGTTGGGCTCGAGCGTATTACTCACCTGCAAATTCTGCCATCATAGCTCAACTAGTAAAAGCGGAAGAACTAGTAAAAGCGGCAACGACCAATAGTATGAGTTGGCTGATAGCGGCAGTTGCGGGTCCACTCATAGCTGGTGGTATTATAGCTATATTTAATGTTTCTGCAGCTTTTATTATTGTTGCTTCATTAATATGTATTGCTATGATCGTGTTTTCATTTATCACACCCAAGGAAATTACCTATAATCGAGGCAATACAAAAACATGGGAAAGTGTAAAGGAAGGTTTGGACTTTGTGTTTAACCACAAACCACTCTTAGGTGCCATGGGACTAGATATGTTTGCTGTGCTTTTTGGAGGTGCAGTGGCTATGCTTCCCGTATTTGCCAAAGATATACTCCAAGTTGGGCCCCAAGGATTTGGTATTTTGATGGCAGCAACGTATTTGGGTAATTTTTTAGCTATATTTTATCTCACTCGTAGACCATTGGTAGAAAGGCAAGGTCATTATTTGATCATATCTGTGGCTGGATTTGGAGTATGCATATTAATATTTGCACTTTCACAAAGCTTTATTTTGAGTTTTATTGCCTTATTAGTCAGTGGATTGTTTGATGGCGTGAGCGTGATTGTGAGGAGCACCATATTCCAACTATTTGTGCCCAATCATATGAGAGGTAGAGTGTCATCGGTCAATTCCATTTTTATCAATAGTAGTAATGAACTAGGGCAATTTGAGAGTGGTGTGGCAGCTTCTATTTTGGGTACGGTACCTTCTGTCGTTTTTGGTGGTTTGATGACTATAATTATTGCCACTTATGCCAATTTTAAAGTTCCTGCATTGAAAAAACTTAAATATTAACCTTATGAATTATCTTAAACATGCCACTTTTGTGAAAACTGTTGTCTTGGCTTCGAC
Organism: Chitinophagales bacterium; assembly: GCA_038219375.1. GTDB lineage: Bacteria > Bacteroidota > Bacteroidia > Chitinophagales > Saprospiraceae > OLB9. The sequence goes on from JBBRJL010000342.1 coordinate 2,848, forward strand.
TGCTTTGTTTCTTTTGTGGCATCATTTTTATAGTTTTTCTACACATTTTGGTTTTGACGACATGCATTATGCCAAGTTGTCCTATGCTTTTTCGCAAGGGGATTTTGAGACTACTATTGATCATTATTCACATAGATGGGGATTTATTTTTCCAGTAGGATGGCTGTATTATTTATTTGGAGTATCTGATGTCACTTCGGCATTAGTTCCTATGTTTATGACCTTAATGACTGTTTGGTTAGTATGGAGTATGAGCCGTGCTTACTCGATGTTGGTGCGAATTTGGGCAATCATCTTTTTAATCACTTGTGAGTGGGTACTCTTTTATTCAGATAAGTTGATGCCCGATATTACGGTAATGTTTGCGTCTACAGCAATTATATATGGTTATTGGTCAGTGATTTATAATCGTTTAGCTACATGGAAGGGTAGTGTCATTATTGCTTTATCTGTGTTTTATGGATTTGTGACAAAGGAGACGATCATCATGGTATTACCGCTTTTGTTGCTATGGTTATTATTAGATATTTTTTATTTGAAAAGGAACATTTCTTTTTGGAGGCTGACACTTTTATTTGGTTTTGTAGTTTTTGGAATGTACTTCGGATATAGTTTTTTGCAATCAGGTGATGCTATGTTTAGACTAAAGGCTATTGCTTCCAATAGTTACTTTAGTGCCTGTAGTTATGACGTTTTACCAGTTATACATCTTATCAAAAGAATAGGATACGAGCTGTGGTTTAATTTTATCGGAAATGGGATATTTTTCGGGATCGTTTTTTTATTACCACAATTATTTTTGCGCAAAGCTTGGTCAAAAGAATCTATGTTAAATCAAGAAGGATTTTGGCTTTTAAATACGTTGGCATTATTACTTTTGTCTAATTTTATGACTTCTTCACCTAATGCCTATACACCGCTTTGTCTCGATATTCGACATTATTTATTTGTGGTGCCACCACTGGCAATCGCTTCAGGTATCGGCTTTGAAAGGTTTTTGACATCAGATTCGGTCTCTTATAGATACATGACTTTGGCTACAGCATTATTGCTTGTTGTTTTATCTTTTATATTCAAACTAGGTCACTTGTCTCAATATTTGGCTATTTGTATCGTAGTCATTCTCAATCTAATAGGTAAGCTAAATC
>JBBRJL010000343.1:0-3989 GCA_038219375.1 Chitinophagales bacterium
CTTTACGATAAAAAATTTAAGTTTATTTATTTTATTGGTTATGATTGGGTTGGTTTTGTTTACGGGTGGGTGTGCAAAGGATGAAGTTACTTCTTTAAATAAAGCAACTAATTCAAGAACTACTATTGAAGAAAATGTAGCACTTAAAGTCTTTCAAACATTTAGGAGAGAAATTGATGGATTCCCAAATTTAAGTTGTATCCCTAGTGAATATTGAAACCCAAATGAAGTTAAGATTCAATTAATGTTTCACGAGAATTATCTAGATAAAAGAAAATGTAATCAGGATTTTGGTACACCAATCTGGGGAAGAACAATTATTGAAAAGACTCCTTAGGCACAATTAGAATTACACCTACTATAGATAGAACAAACAAAGACAGAAAATTTATTTTTGTATCAGAAAGTAGTGAAACAGGGTGTAGGAGTATTTTTATACCTTTTGATGCTTGGTCAGGTGCGTTAATTGAGAATGATCCTACAGACACATTATCGGATGTTTTTGCTAGAGGGGTTTGTTTTTTTGTCACAGTGCGAATTTTAGTTGTTATGGATTGCAAAATTAGTCCAGCTTTATCAGGATTTTTAATTCGATATGTTGCAAAACAATGAAAATATATATCTTTATTGGTTTATTCGGCAAACAATATGACAACCTTTTGGAAGAGATAAATTGTAAATTCGTAAAATATAGGATCGCAGTTGCAAACTGCGATCATTGGGGTTTGATTATATCACACCCATCGTACCGATCAACTTATCCAATGATGGGCTCTGACTACCACCTATGGGTTCTATAGTGATGGCGTAGGTAGATGTTGCTTCTATGAAATCCACTGGGATAATAGTATTTTTGTCTGCAAAGACATTAAGCGGCATCGGTGCTGCACCATCTTTGAGAGACCATAATTGGAATGCTTGGTCCGAAGTGATCTCAGGTAGATTGACCAGTTGTAGGAAGTTTTTCTTACTTGATGTATTGTGGTGAAGATAGACAGATATTCCCGCATACCCTGCTGTAGGCGTCATATCTATGATCTTGTTATTAGGGTCATTGATCTGATTGAGCAAAGCGAATTGTTGCTGTTGCTGATTGGTGATAGAATCGCAAACTCTGATAGCACTCTCATATTGCTGACTTGCCGCTTTGTTTTCTGCGATCTGAAGGTAATAAAGCGTAAATCCTAAAATACTTATCAATGCAAACAAGCTGTTCAATAGATTCCAACGCAAACCATTGTTCACTCCTGATTCATCTTTTTTAGTACTTTGGGAGGTTGGTGACTTTTTGGGTAAATTATCAAACAATTTTTTACCCACAGATTCAGGAGCTTTGATACCTGACAACTGACCATACTTCTCTAGTCCAAGAGATATCTCGTAGATTTCTCTTTTTATTTCAAGATGCTCTGCTTGCATGGCTTCTACTTCTCTCGTTTCTTCTGGAGAGAGTAGGCCGAGCACATAAAGCTCTAAAATTCCTGATGATATATATGATTTTATGTCCAAAATGCTAACTCAATAATTATAAAAAGGATAATAAATGTTTTTCGTCTTTCAACGTTTCTCTTAATGTTTGGATGGCGTCTCTTAACCTTGTTTTGACGGTGCCAAGTGGTATTTCGAGTTCATCCGATATTTCCTGTTGGGTATACCCTTCAAGAAACATTTTGTCTAATAATATTCTGTACTTCTCAGGCATATTTTTAAACAATGCCTTAATATCTACTGATTTTTCGGAAGACTCTGCCGCCATTCCGTATTCTGTATTGTCAAAAGATGATGTGTTTGAAGTCATCTCAAATGACTTCAAACGCTTCATATCTATTGCGGTATTTCTGGCTATCTGCGACATCCATGTATATAATGTTGCCTTAGACTCATTATAAGAATCTATGTTATTCCAGATTTTCAAGAAAACAGATTGGAGTACTTCTTCGGATTCTTCTTGCCTACGGAGTATACGATTTATAATACCATATAAAGCATCAGAATAATGATGATACAACAACTTGAGGCCAGATTCTTCCCCTTGTTTTATAGATAATATGATAGATTCTAATTCTATGGCCTACTGTTTGGTTTGTTGGCAATTCGCTATACTACACCAAAGGTAATTATATAAAACATATGAACAAGTTAAACTACCACATTTTATTAAAATTAATTATACTATCTAAACTAACTAAAATTCACAAACATATACGGTGAACGGAAGTACGTTGGATTTCGATTTAGTAAAAAAGTATATTAATAGTTTATATTATTTATCGTTAATATGTTTAATGTATTGATTATTAGATTAATGTGTTTTTTATTTATTTGTTTTTTTTGAAAAATAATGATGTTATTGTTGCTCTTGTCGGTTATTGTGAAGGGAGCTTAAGATTATTTCGTTGGATGATTAAGGATCTTGGATGATCAAATACGTAAATCATGAAAGAAAAGAATAAATTTGCAAAACACAACTTATAGTTTACTGGGTGATATGAAGAATGATGTGGTATTGTTTTTTTGTTGATTGTAGTATGTGGACTAAGAAACTAAAACTTGGAAACTAAATCTCACCAAAGAAATTCGCTCTGTCATGAATTTTACACAAATTGGGAGATATAATTTCTCCAAACAAGGTAATTATTAAATGAGCTTATTTGGAATAGACATGAACTTAAATTCTAATCAATCTCAATTTATCATTAAATAACTTTCTACTCAAAATCAGCGAAATTTGCGAAAATTAGCGTCATAAAATTAAACTACAACCACAAATGTAAAGAAGATTATTAAATAATATCCATAGCTATAATCCATAATATCAAGGAATTACACTCATTGTTTCACTTTTGTAAAAAAAATATTAAAATTACAAATCCAAATTCACATCCACTCTCGTATATGATTTTGAACCAGTATTAATTTCTTATTTCTTAATTATTTTAAATTTCCCGAAATGAAAAATAGGAACCTTTTATTTATTTTAATTTCTGTCTTTTACAGCGTCACTTTATTATTACTAACTTCATGCGGTGACAGCAAATCAACCAAAACAACAGCCGAAAGTAGCACTGCTATTCCCAAACTGCTCGATCGAAACGAAAAAATCAGATATGGCAAAGAGTGGGACGATGTGAGCAACAACTATCAATCGCTCAAACTCGCTATCCAAAAAAATGACAATGACCATGAGTCAAAAATTAGAATGGCAAATCTCTTCATTCGTGAGGCTAGAGTTACCGGTGAGCATGGTCATTATTATCCCGCAGCACTTGATATGACAAACAGAATACTCAATAGCAACACTAAAGTTAATAATATGGAGTTTCTCGCTTTAGTTACTAAAACAGGTGTTCAATTGTCCTTACACGAATTTAAAGAAGCATTAGAGACAGGTCAAAAAGCCATTCAACTCAATAATAAAAATGCTCAAATTTATGGCGCTCTTACAGATTGTTATGTCGAGTTGGGCCAATATGACAAGGCGGTAGAAATGGCAGATATCATGATCTCTATCAAACCCGACCTTAGATCTTACGCCAGAATATCATACTTACGTGAAATCCATGGACAAATTCCCGAAGCTATACAAGCAATGAAGATGGCCATCGAAGCAGGTGTACCAGGTTACGAAGATACTGCTTGGGCGATGTTGACTCTAGGAGAATTGTATGAAAGATATGGAGAGCCTAATAAAGCAAAATTGATCTATGAAGAGATCTTGGCAGAACGTCCTGATTACCCATTTGCAGTGGGCGCATTGGGTGGTATTTATTTGAAGAACAAAGATATCAAACAAGCTGAAACCATCACTTTGAAAGCTATGGATATAATACCTGAAGTAGGTTTTTATACGCAACTTGCTGAGATTTATAAGATTCAGGATAGGACTGATGAAATGACTAAAATTATGGATGAAGTTTTTGTCATGCTTAAAGAAGATGAAGATAGCGGACACAACATGAATCTAGAATATGCCAATATTTACCTAGATA
>JBBRJL010000344.1:0-3987 GCA_038219375.1 Chitinophagales bacterium
GTAAGGCACGCTCGCGGATATCCTCAGTACGAGTGATATCATTATTTCCACCACATACGATGATGACAATGTTTTTGCCCTTGATCTCGTCCTTATAATAATCCAATGCAGCAAAACTAACAGCTCCCGCTGGCTCCACTACAATAGCCTCATCATTATACAATCCAAGTATAGACGAACAAATTTTGCCCTCAGGTACTAGTCTTACTTCATCAACGACTTCTTTACAAATCTCAAAAGTCTTGTCTCCAATCATTTTTACAGCAATGCCATCTGCAAAAGAATCTATTTTTTCAAGTCTTACAAGTTCATTTTGAGCCAAAGATTTTGCTAAAGCTGGTGCACCCTCTGCTTCTGTAGCGATGATTTTTGTTTTGGGACTTTTTTGTTTGAAATAAGAACCTACACCTGATATCAATCCACCACCACCTACTGCCACAAAAAGTATATCCACAGCATCAGTCATCGTATCTAATATTTCTTTACCTATCGTACCCTGTCCAGCCATAACATCTTCATCATTGAAAGCATGTATATACGGAATCTGATCATCAGCAGCGTGTTGTAATGCTATTTTATTGGCATCATCAAAGGTATCTCCTACCAAACGCACTTCTATCCATGCCCCTCCGAAATGTTTTACTTTGCTTATTTTTTGATTAGGTGTTGTAGTGGGCATATAAATGATACCACGAGTCTTGAGCGATGAACAAGCAAAAGCTACGCCTTGAGCATGATTGCCCGCACTTGCGCATATTACGCCACTTGTACGAGCATCCTCACCCATTATTTTCATTTTATTGTAAGCACCTCTGATCTTGAAGGAGCGAACAACTTGCATATCTTCTCTTTTCAGAAAAACATTACAGGCATACTTTTTTGACAAGTTATAATTTCTCATCAAAGGTGTATTGGTCACAATGGAATGGATATTGAGACTAGCTTCTTCTATTTTGGATACAGATATCATGCAAGATTATTGTTTATTTGTCAAAAAAGATCTTTCCATTCCACCAGTTTTTTTCGATGATGGCGCTGTTTTTATGGTAAAAATTCAGACCTGTTTCATTCCAGTCCAACACTTGCCATTTGGTCATATTTGCACCCTGAGATTTTGCTTCTGCTATGAACGCATCAAATAGCTGTTGCCCGATTTTATCTCTTCTGAATTCAGGCTGAACATAAAAGTCTTCAAGGTAAAGACACTTGCCCTTCCATGTAGAAAAAGTCAAATAGTATACCGCTATTCCTATTACTTTACCGTCAGCTGTAGCAACAATACCTTGTAACAATCCATCTGAAAATGCTTCTTCATAATCCTGAATATTTGCAGTAAGTGCGTCAGGTTCTTTTTCGAAAACGGCTAATTCGTGCACAAGCGCAAAAATATATGGAATATCTGCTTTCGTTGCCTTACGGATAATGATATGTCCCATTATTAATTTTTTGTTAGGGTCAAATGTAAGTAATCTTATGCGTTAAGGTTTACTTTTTCTAAAAACTCGTCTTCTGTCATGATCTGTACGGTAGCTAGTTCTTGTGCTTTTTTGAGCTTCGAACCTGCTTTTTCGCCGACAACCAGAATATTGAGATTACTACTTACTGCTGAGATATTTCTTGCTCCTGCTTTTGCTGCCAATTCTTCTGCTTGTTTCCTACCTACGGTCTGTAATGTACCCGTAAATAAAATAGTTTTTCCATAAAACACTCCATCTTCAGAGACTTGTAGTGGCTTATCATCCTCAGTTTGTGTAAGATTGACCCCATATGATTCCATTTTTTGAAGCATGGTGATATTGTCTTCATTGGCAAACCATTGACTTACATTTTCAGCAACTACAGGCCCAATATCTTTGATTTCAAGAAAACGATCTACACTCCATTCTCTCAGATCGAGCACGTGTTTGATTTGTTCTGCCACAAGTTTACTTGCTTTTTTACCAAAATGATGGATACAGAGAGAGTACATCAAGCGTTGAATTGGGTTATTTTTTGCTTTTGTTATAGCTTTACTGATATTTTCTGCCGATCGCTTACCAAAACCTTCTAATCCAGCAATTCGATCATAATCCAAATGGTAAATATCACTCATATCCGTAAGCCAACCCAATTCGTAAAATCGCTCTACATATGACTTCCCAAACCCATCAATGTCCATGGCATCTTTTGAAACGTGAAAGATTATTTTCTGCAGATTTTGAGCGCCACATATACAATTTGGACATCTCCAAGCCGCTTCACCTTCTTCTTTGATGAGTTTGACTTCTGTTTCGATATCTTTATTGAATGGACAGTTTTCAGGAAATTCTATGACTGATTCTTTTCCTGTTCGTAGCTCTGGAAAAGACTTCACAATATATGGAATCACATCACCTGCTCTTTCAACCAATACCGTATCTCCGAGTCGGAGGTCCTTACTTTTTATAAAATCTTCATTATGCAGAGAGATAGACGATACCGTGACACCAGCTAAATACACGGGTTCAATTTTTGCTACTGGTGTGATCGAACCAATTTTGCCCACTTGATACTCCACGGCTAGTAGCTTGCTAGTGGCTTGTTTTGCCTTGAATTTAAATGCAATAGCCCAACGTGGATGATGAGACGTGTACCCGCATTTTGCTTGAAGTTCCAGACTATTTACCTTGATGACCATACCATCAATTTCGTATGGATATTCGTCTCTTTTGACTTCCCAAGATCGTATGAACTGACCGACTTCAATGATGTTTTTACAAACTTTTTTTTCTGATTGTGGTATTTTAAACCCCAGTTCACCGAGTAAATTGATACCAGCAATATGTGTCTCAAATTTATCTAAAACAGATACTTCGGATGCATCTACGGCATAGGCAATTTGATATATAAAAGCTTCTAAACCTCGTTTGCGGGTCTCATTAGCATCTTTGGTACGCAGTCCACCGGTAGCGGCATTTCTTGGATTGGCAAAAAGGGTGAGTCCTTCTTTTTCTCTTTCTTTATTTATTCTCTCAAAATTATCTTTGCGAATAAGTGCTTCTCCTCGCAGTTCGACTTTAAAGATATTTCTGGACGAAAAAGCTGCTCTGAGTGGAATAGACGATAGTGACTTTGCATTCTGTGTCATTTCTTCACCAAATGTTCCATTCCCGCGTGTGGCTGCACGAACTAAAATATCGTTTTCGTACACCAACGCTATACTGCCACCATCAAATTTTGGTTCCACGCAATATGCTATTTCTGTTTCTGCGGTTAGGCCACATAGTTTTTTGATCGCATTATCAAAATCCTGAAGATCATCTTCATTATAAGAATTATCAAGCGAAAGCATAGGCACGGTATGCTGCACAGGTGGTAAGTCTCCTGAGAGATCATTACTTACCCTTTGTGTGGGAGAGTCAGGTGTTATCAGTTCAGGATGATCTTCTTCAAGTACAACCAATTGTTTGTAAAGTTGGTCGTATTCAAAGTCTGAAATTAGGGGGTCATCTTCGATGTAATATTTTCTTTCATGAAAAACCAATACATCCCGTAGCGTTTGTAAATCATTAAGAGAAGCCAGATTATTTAAAAATTGCCTTGACAAATCGGCGTAATAGGATTGAGAATCAGAAGAATGCATAAAACACGTTTATTATTTACCAACAAAAGTAATAGAATTTATACATCGATATGCGTTTTTATATTGATTTGTATGTTCGGTTGTGCCAGTTAAGCATCATTTTGTATGACATCAACTAATAAAATTAAGTTCAAGCATAATTTCTAATTTTACTTTCTACTGCTTAGTAAGCAAGATTTTCTCACCATTTGTACTTGTGATTAGCATTCTACCATTCTCAATGAAGTACCTTCCTAGTTCTAATTGTTGATGTTTCTCTCCCTCTGTTATATGAAGAAATATTTTGCTGTTTTCTGTCCACCAATATAGTCCCGGAACGACACCACTACCTGCTCCTGATGACGAACCAGAAAAATTGCTTCCGCCGACCATACTAGCACTTCCAC
>JBBRJL010000345.1:0-3967 GCA_038219375.1 Chitinophagales bacterium
TGAGATCAAAAGGTTTTACGGAAGATTTTAATCTTGAAGAAAACTGTATTGTATGTAAACCTGGTAAATTCTCACACGAAGAGTTTGAAATTACCGAAGTATACAGGTATGAAGGCAATTCTGACCCTGCGGACGAAGCCACTGTATATGGCATCATTTCTTCTAGTGGAATCAAAGGTGTGTTAGTCACAGGATATGGTATTTCAACGGATACATTATCGGCAGCTATCTTGAAAAAACTTACATTCAGATAGTAACTACTCTTAACAGAAACTATACTAGCAGACAGGCATTGACCTTATCTACGATTTCTTGTTTTTCCGAAAGTACAAACAAAATATCATTTGCTTCAAATATTGTCGATCCATTAGGTGTAATAAATTTTTCATTTCGTTTTATCATAGCTATCACAGCATTTCTAGGGAAGTGCATATCTACTATTTTTTTTCCTACAGCTGGTGTATTGGGATGTAATAATATTTCAACCATAGCTGTTTTAGGATTTTCAGATAGGAAAATTTCAGTCGGCGCTAGCGGTTTTACTCTTTCAGGTAATGCCACATGCAGCCACTTAGCTACTAATGATAGCGTCGTTCCTTGGATGAGTACTGAGGTGACAGAAATGAAAAAGACAATGTTAAATATCATGTCCGCTTTGTCGATTCCTGCGAGAAGAGGATAAGTGGCAAAAACAATTGGGACTGCACCACGAAGACCCACCCAAGAAAGGTACATTTTTTTTCGAAAGTTGGATTTGAACGGTAGTAAACTTACAAAAACACCTATCGGACGAGCCACGAATATCAAAAAAAGTGAAATCAACATTCCTATTCCTATTACAGGCACTATTTGACTCGGGTACACTAAGAGTCCTAAGGTGAGGAAGAGTACAATCTGCATCAACCAAGCTAAGCCATCAAACATCCTAAGTATAGATTTTTTGTGTATCAAATCCTGATTGCCAAGATACACCGCACATATGTAAATAGCCAAAAAACCATTCCCACCTACAAATTCTGTAAATGAAAAAGTAATAAACATCAAGGCTATCACCAAAACGGAATATAAACCTTCAAAGTCAAGATTGATATTATTGATCGTATATCTACTGAGTTTACCAAACAATAAACCCAAAACCGTTCCCATAATCATTTGAGTCAGAAAAAATGGTATAATACTAAATATACTTTTATCTTCATTGACTGCTAAAGTTAAGAAAGCAATAGTCAATACATAAGCCATCGGATCATTACTGCCACTCTCTAATTCTAAGATGGGCCGCAAATTGCTTTTGAGCGCCAGGCTTTTGGACCTTAATATAGAAAATACAGCTGCCGCATCTGTAGAAGAAACGATAGAACCGAGCAACATGCTTTCATAAAATGTAAAATCAGTAATCAGCCATACAAATGTTCCCAAAGTAGTAGCAGTAAGTAAAACACCTATAGTAGAAAGTGTTAATCCTATTCGTAATATAGGTCGGACAGTATCCATACTTGTATCCAATCCACCTGAAAATAGTATAAAATTAAGGGACACAATACCAATGAACTGTGCCAACTGTGGATTGTTAAAGTTGATGCCTCCTATACCATCTGATCCCGCAAGCATACCTATTGCTAAGAATAATAATAGGGTGGGTACACCAAATTTGTAGGAAGTCTTACCAGCAACGATACTAATAAACAGCAGAATAGATCCGATGAGAATTATATTTTCAATGGTAATATTCATAAATGCAATTAAGTTGATTCTTGCAAATTTACACAATTAATGGCACAAATCAAAGTATTACTTCATATACATAATGTTACTGAAGAGATAAATTTTTTTAGTGCTTGTGTTTGTTAGTGAGAAGTCATCAATGAATGGGACCTGACATTTGTACGACCTATCAAATCTCTTGTACCATCAAATTACAACCTCTCACATCTGCGGCATCCATCCTCCCTATAATCTCAAAACTGCCGTCCAGATGAAGGATACCCATATCTTCTGTCTGAATGAAAGCACATGAATCAACATTGGCAAGATCTATCACAGAGATAATACCCGGTTTGCCTAGTTTTTCTATGGACAGTGGATCATTGACTTGGTGGATGACGATATCAATACAACGATTGGGTTTGAATAATATACCTTCTGTAGCATAAGCTTGCGACAGTAATTCAGTCATCCCATACTCAGAATATATATGCTCTACCTTAAATCCTGGTTGGAGGACATCGTGTAGTTCTTTTTTTGTCATTTCTTTACGCTGACCCTTCATACCTCCTGTTTCTATAACGATCAACGCTGGAAAATCTAGCTTAAATCTAGCAACAAAATCCAACAACGCATACGTCACTCCGAACAGCACCGTAGGGATATTTTGATTTTTACAATGTAAAAGTTTTGCGTAAAGCGCCTCGTGATCACGGAGATAAAATCCACTTTCGTCATAGTCGGATGATTGTACAAAATGCTGTACCATACTGATGAGGGACGAGCCTTCACGCTCCAGATAGCCTGGTAAAAGTGCTAAAACACAATAATTTTTTATCGGGCTAAAGTATAATGACCATATCTTTTCTATATTCTGTAAGTATAGATTCAGATCACGCACATAATGCTTAGACTGGAGCACCGTTGATGTAGTGCCACTACTCAAAAACAGGTCTTCCGCATCGTATATACCTGTTTTGACATCATGGTGTTTGAATGCACTGATAGGTAAAAAAGGGATTTTAGCCACAGAAGTGACATCTTTTGCATTTAATCCCAAATTGTGGATATATTCCCGATAAATGCTGTTATATTTGTATTGGAAATGGAATAAGTCAATGATATATTTTGTACGTAAATCAAGTGCCCCGGTGATTAAATCTTGGTATTGATTAAAAATAAGTACCCTTTCCTGATCAAATGTCATCATTTGGTTGTTGATATAAATTGAATGGTGCAAGATATAGGCATTTTAAATTAAAGTGGTAATAATTTATGATTAGATTAGCATTTTTTATCGTTTTGGGATTGTCTTTATCCTGTGTACGACCGCCAGATTATTCAGATGTGCCGGTACTTGAGTTCCGTAGTGTCTCCAAATCTACTATAAAACAAGGTCTGATCAATGCAGATACTTTTTATTTAGTGCTATACTTTACCGACGGAGATGGTGATTTCGGCAGCGACGCACTCTCCAGTGAGTTGAATATATTTATGAAAGACAATCGAACAGGACAGTCATTCAGAGACTTCAAAGCGCCATTAGTACCTACCCAAGGTGCAAATAACGGTATATCTGGTACTATATCCATCCTTGTCTCTAGCACTTGTTGTATTTATCCACCATCATCGGGCATACCACCCTGTTTTATAGATAGTGCATACCCTACCAACGACCTTACGCTCGATATCTATATAAAGGATAGGGCAGGCAATCAATCCAATACAGTGACTACTTCTGTGATTCAGTTGTTGTGTATATGAGATGGTTGAGATAACCTTTCTAAATAGCATGGTATTATTGTGGTAGAATAAAACTAACAAATAAATGGCAAAAAAGAAAATTGAAACAGTCAGAGAGCTTTTATACTATTCATATGCAAATTTAGCAATGGCTCATACCGCTATTGACCGAAATCAATCCAAGTATGAAGTTTTTAATTTTATGATTAGGGCAAAACTGTATAAAGGACTAAATGATGGTACAATGAATATGCGAACCATTTTTGACGATGAAAAAATAAAACTTCAGACAGGTCAAATGTGTAATTATTGTGGCTCAAGTGACAAGTTGTCCTTAGATCATATTTTTCCTCAGAAGCATGGTGGAAAGGACGATGCTGAAAATTTAATTTTTGCTTGTAAAGCTTGTAATAGCTCAAAAGGAAAAAAGGATTTGATGGAGTGGATGAACTCACGGGGTGCTTTTTTACCAATTATGGTGATTCGCAGATACTTAAAACTAACTTTTAAATATTGTTAC
>JBBRJL010000346.1:0-3959 GCA_038219375.1 Chitinophagales bacterium
GAAGGTATCTTCTGTCTCGAATTCAAACTAGACAAAACAGCTCAAGAAGCCGTACAGCAGGTAAAAGATAAAGGATATCTCGACGCATACAGACACTTGGATAAACCTTGCTACATCATTGGGATCAATTTCAGTTCGAAGGACAAAGCTGTTCAAGAATTGCTATTTCTGGAAGGGTAAAGTGGAATGAAGCGCTATAAATATGATAGATATTAATAGTCATGAGAAATTAAATCGCAACAAAACTGGTTTTAATTCATTGAAAATGTTGAATTAAAAGCATAATTTTTCGAAATCAAATTTACTTTAAGTATAAATTATAAAATCCTTATCTTTGCATCATGGCAATACAAAAATATCCGGTCGGGCATCAAGATTTCGGTAAAATTAGGACTGAAGGTTTTGTATATATAGACAAGACCAACTTCATCCACGATATTGTTACTAAAGGTGGATACTATTTTTTGTCTCGTCCACGTAGATTTGGTAAGTCATTGCTTATCAGCACTATGGAATGTGTCATGAAAGGTCAAAAAGAGCTTTTCGAAGGACTTTATATCCATGACAAATGGACATTTGAAGAATATCCTGTGATCAGGATTTCCTTCTCTAATATTGGGTATAGAGATTCAAATCTGGAAAATGCCTTAAAAAAAACTTTAGACAGTATTGCTTTTGATCATGACATTACATTAAAAAATCAAAGTATTTCTCAAAAATTCAAAGAACTAATAATCACACTTAAAAATCAGTTTCAAAAACAAGTAGTCATCCTCATAGACGAATACGACAAACCGATCATCGACTATCTGGACCAAGAAAACATCCATAAGGCAAGAGAAAATCGGGGTATATTGAAAACTTTTTACTCCGTACTCAAAGACGCAGACCCATATCTTAAGTTAGTTTTTATCACGGGTGTCAGCAAGTTTAGCCAAGTGAGTATATTTTCAGACTTGAATAATCTAAATGATCTTACACTTAGTCCGAATTTCAGTACAATTTGTGGGATTACCCAAGATGAATTGGAAGCTAATTTCACAGAAGAGCTAAAAATCTATGATGCTGTCAAAATCAAAGAATGGTATAACGGATACCGATGGGATATGGACAGACCGAGTATGTATAATCCTTTCTCTTTATTAAAATTCTTCACTGACAATGGTAAATTTTTCAATCATTGGTTTGCTACAGGTACGCCAACTTTCCTAATGGATATGAGCAAGGATTTACATTTTTTTAGGATGGAAAAAATCTCAGCGAGTACCTTAGATTTACAATCCTTTGATATTGATAATATACTTTTGACTCCCGTGTTGTTTCAGACAGGATATTTGACCATGGTGAATTATGATTCAGTACTAAACAATTATATTCTTTCGTTTCCAAACATAGAAGTCAAAGAAGCTTATCTACAGAGATTGGCCGATACTTATATAACAAATCAGTCAGCCCCTGCCAAACAGATTTTAACAGAACTGTTGCAAGCCTTAAAATCCAAAGACTTCCAAGGACTGCAAAATGCCATAAATCAAGCATATTCTCATATTCCATATCCATTATGGCAAAAAGAAAACGAACACTTTTACCACGCCATCATCCACTTACTTTTCAGTTTGCTTGGCGTGTATATCCACAGCGAAGTGCACACCAAAGATGGTAGAGCAGATGCCATCATTAATATTGACGAAGGTATCTTCTGTCTCGAATTCAAACTAGACAAAACAGCTCAAGAAGCCGTACAGCAGGTAAAAGACAAAGGATATCTCGACGCATACAGACACTTGGATAAACCTTGCTACATCATTGGGATCAATTTCAGTTCGAAGGACAAAGCTGTTCAAGAATTATTATTTCTGGAAGGATAAAGCGGAATTACTTGTATTTTATTATACAAATCAGGTCAAATCAACCAACAAAATAGCTACATTTGTTCTTAATAAATAATCTCAATTATGTTTCGTTATTTATTCGTGTTTCTAATAATATTTTCCATTTCATCTTGTAAAACAGTCCGGAAAATGACCGCTTACGAAAGAGTCTTAATAGTTAGTGAAGGCAAAGATGTCCCTTTCAGAGTGCTTCAGGTGACTGAACCTAACGATGCCACAATCTTAAGAACTAGGTGTAAGGACATTGATTTGGTCAATGAAAAAAGATTATTGGACCTACTCATCTCCAGACTGAAAGCTACTATGGCCTCAGAATCCGGCGTAGGAATAGCTGCTCCACAAGTTGGAATTTCGCGCAATGTATTTCTATTCATGCGTTTCGACAAAACAGACAGACCCATAGAAGTCGCTATCAACCCAAGGATCATATCGCACGCAAAAGAAACTATTTGTTTTGAAAGAGATGGTTGTCTCTCTATTCCTGACACACGAGGCAACTCTATCAGATACCCATGGGTAGAAGTATCATACACCAACGAAAGTGGTCAGAAAGTGATAGAAAAGTTAACCGGATTTTCTAGAACAGATGACTTCACAGCAATTATTTTTCAGCACGAATTTGACCATCTACAAGGTGTACTTTTTACAGATAAGCTTTGTGAGTTAAAGCCCATTATTGATTGAACTAAACTGCTGGTTCTTGCTGACTCAAACAATGAAAACTGCCTAATCCCCAAATAATATCTACCGAATCAATCCCAACAACTTCTCTCTCTGGAAAACACTCTTGAATAATATCCAATGCTTCCTGATCATTTTGATCATCTCTGAAGGTAGGAACTATGACATTCTCATTTGATATATAAAAATTGGCATAAGAAGCTGGCAATCTTTGGTTTTCGTAAATAACTGGATTGGGCATTGGCAATTCTACAATATTTAAGGAACGGTCATCAGCCAATCTCATTTTTTTGAGCAATTTTAAGTTGTCTCTCAGGATATCGTAATTGTCATCAGATTTATCCTTTTCAATAACGGTAATGACTGTGTCTTCATTGACAAACCTTGTGATATCATCGATATGTCCATCTGTATCATCGCCAACTATCCCTTCATCGAGCCATAATATTTGTTCGACACCATAATATTCGATCAGATATTGTTCTATCTCATATTGTGATAGATGTGGATTTCTGTTTTTATTGAGCAGACATGCTGTTGTCGTCAGGATGGTACCTTTTCCATTAAACTCTACACTACCTCCCTCCATGACAATTTCTGGATGAAACACTTGAAGATCAAGTTTTTCGCCTATCAATGTAGGTATCACATCATCGAGATCATAAGGAGGATATTTGTCCCCCCAAGCATTATAGCCCCAATCCACAATAGCCTTCGTCTTGGTCTCGGGATTGATCAGAAAAGCAGGACCATGATCTCTACACCAAGCATCATTGGTAGGATGATAATAAAACGATATATTTGCCAATACCTGGTCTACATTAGACATTGACGAAACAAATTTAGCATTTCGAATTCTTTGCAAGGCTTCGTGATGCATGATCACATCGGCTACGTTGATGCATACTTTCTGATAGCGCGCTACCCGAAGGATAAACTCCGCATAAGGATCATAAATCATGTGCAACTTACCTGGCCAAGACGCTTCTTTGTGCGGCCAAGATAACCACATAGCGCTTTGTGTTTCAAATTCGGCAGGAAAATAAAACCCCAACTCTCTAGGAGTAAAATCAATCTTCATCTATGTATCTTTTGGTAATGGGTTGGTAACTGTCTATCCTTCTGTCTCTCAAGAATGGCCAATGGATACGAAATGCATTGGTCTCTTGAAGATCGATATCTACGACATTGGTTTCTTCCTGATCATGAGACGCAAGATATAGCAACTTGCCTTGGCCATTGGCGACAAAACTTCCTCCCCAAAATTTCATAGCGCCGTCTTTCTCTAAACCAACCCTATTTTCACTCACCTCTGGGTCACCCACTACTCACACACTCACAGACTCTACACACACACTCACACACTACACACACACACTTCACACA